>JAILHI010000016.1 GCA_024695865.1 Candidatus Gastranaerophilales bacterium | reverse complement strand
TATCCTGAAACAATATCTGGTAAGCCTGTTGATTTATATGTTCGGTAAACTCTCCGAAATTTTTATATTCCTCGGTTTTTTTAAAGACAAATTCATGTTTATCAAAATATTCAATTGTTCTTTGCTTGTAATATTCTATAAAATCAAATAAATCTTTTTTGTTAAAATTTGCACTTTGAGTAGAATAAGAACGTCTTTTTCTGATTTGATTTATGTTTTCCGGTAAATATAAATTTTTTAATTCTTCTAATATTGTATTGTTACCAAAGGCATCTTTTCTACCGTTCTTTTTTACTGTTTTTCCATCAATGACCATTAAATTTTGTACATCTTTACTAGGGTCTGCGGCTTGTAAATATGTCATCTTTTTAATTATATCTTTATCATTTTGCGGCTTTGGTAAATTTTTAAAAAATTTTTTTGAATTTTTCTCCATAATACCAAGATAAAATAATGAATCTTTTTTAAAAATAATGCCTAAATTGGCATTTTCATTAGGCCAGCCGCCGAGCAGAGTCGGACAATCAAAATTCAGTTTTATTTTTTCTTCGCTGTAAGGTTTTTTAGTCAGATAATTTCTGATTTTGTTGTAAACAGGAATTATTTCCGTAAGTGTTTCGTAATTCAGTGAATTATAAAAGTCGGCATCAATTTCCGTGTCAATTTTCGGTATGAGTATTTTTACAAAGTTCTGCAGTTCTTTTATGCTGTCTAATAACTGTTTTATCTTTTCAACAGACTCTTTGTCATTTTGCAAATCTTTTGATGAATTTGTATATTCTTTTTCGGATAAAGATTGAAAATCTTTGTTTGCATTATTGATAGCAGATATCAGAAGTTCAATAGTCTTTGAAAAATATCCCGCTATTTTTCCTTTTTCTTCAGCATTTTGTTCTATAAAGTTTAAAGAAATCTGTTTGATTTTCTTTAATTCCTTATCTCTGTTTTCATCGTATTTTTCAGTTCCGACTTTGGCTTTTCCGTTATAATTTTTGTCATAGTTTGCTTCTAGTAATCTTGTAATATACGACCAATCACCGTAAACACTCTTTGAAAAAGATGTGATTGAATCGTTGTTGATATAAATTTTTTCCAAATCTTTTTCTGCTATATTTTTAAAATTATCCGTAAATTCATTTTTGGAAATGATTTCCAAAATTGCAGAAGATGTCTGCTTTACCGTATCAATAACCTGTCGGTCATTTTCTATAACATCAAGTACAAAAGATTCGGTGTTTGTATCACTCAAAATCTGTTTATACAATACTTTAAACTTTGTCAGTTTTTTCTTGTCTTTGTTTTGTTGGTTATATAAATTAATGTATTCGTTTATACCCTGAATTTTTTTGTCGTTTTCGGACGATTTGCCTGAAATTGCAAGATTGTATTTTTCTATATCTTCCTGCGTTAAACATTTTGAATATTGTCTGATATCTGTGAAAAAGTCGTTTGTATCTATGCCTAATTCTTCTTTAATTTTCTTTATTTGCTCCTGACAAACCTGCGCAAATTCGGCATATAGTTTTAAATTGTTTTTAAAGGTCGGTAAGTTTTCATCTATTAGTCTGTAAGCAATGGCTGTATGCTTTTCTTCGTTTGAATATATATTTTCTCTTGATTGATGATAGCCGACAAAATATGTTGAAAATTTATCAAATTCGTTGATATATTTCATTGCTTCTTCATCGTCTTTATACATATCTTTTACAAAAACGCTTATCATTTTTTCGCTTAACATGTCTTTGTATTTTTCATTCTCTGAAAAGGTTTTGCAAATAATATTCCGTAAGTTTTTCTTAATCTCATCAAGTTTATCGACATCAATTTCTTTTTGCGTAACATGAGAATAATAATTTTCTAATTCTTTTTCGATTTTATCGGTTTCGATAAGACTGAGTGCTTCACTTATAAACTTTTTATGAACTTCGTCGCAGTATTTTTTGACAAAAGGATATGCTGCCGCCTTTTTTTCGTCCTTTTCTAAAATATACTTTTCAAAATTTTCTTGTGTTTTTCCAATCGGTTGAAGTTCAAATCTTAAAGTTTTGGATAATTGTGAAAGATTGTGCATTTCATCGTAAAGTCCGCTCATTTATTACTCCTTATATTGATATTTCTAAAATTATAATCTATATATACTTCAAATTTGGCTATACATTTTGGGCATTTTTTGGCAATTTTTCAAACAATAAAATCTCTGTTTTTTAGTTCTTTTTGCAGTTAATCTGGCAGTTTTTGCTGTAACATTCAGGTTCGGCATGTATGGAAATTGAACAGTTCGGAAAGGTTTCACAAATCTGTTTCTCAATATTTTCGCAGAGTTTGTGACATTCGCAAATCGTTTTTTCCTCCGAAAACAACAGCGTCATATCTATATCAATCGAAGGCCCTACCTGTCGGGCTTTCAGCGTGTTTTCCTTTAATTCAAAATTGTGGCTCTTTACAATCTCTTTGATTTTTTCGATTTCTTCTTTCGGTATCGAATAATCCAAAAGGTTCTTAATAGCCTTCTTTGTGATTTTTTCACCCGTTTTAAAAATCAAAACCGCAATCAAAAGCGCTATAATCGGGTCGATAATCGCATCGCCCGTAATCTTTATCAGAACAAGTCCGACCAATACCCCCAAAGACGAATAAATATCGGTTTTTAAATGCTCCCCGTCCGCATAAAGCGAAATCGAGTTCGTCTGTTTTGCCACTTTAAAAAGCAGCGAACTTACAATAATATTCGCAACCACGGCAATAAACATTACAATTATGCCGTAAATGTTTTCCGTTTCCGCAAATTCCCCCGATAAAATTCTCTTATAAGCCTCATAAATAATGAAAATTGATGCGAAAATAATTAAAAGACCCTCGATAAAACCCGACAAGTCCTCGTATTTGCCGTGTCCGTACGGGTGGTCGCTGTCTGCGGGCTGCGAGGATTTTACCACCGAAAAAAACGCCAGCATCGATGCCATCAAGTCCATCATCGAGTGAATTGCTTCCGAAATAATACACAAACTTCCCGAAAATATTCCGACGGCTATCTTTAACGCACTTAAAACGACGTTTGAAACAATCGATAATCCTGCAACTGCTTTTTTCTTTGTGTTCGCCTGCATTGTTCTTCTTCCGTTAACAATATAATTATAGTAACTTGAACGGATAGCCGTCAACAAAAATATTTTCGCCTCTGTCTGTTTGTTTTTATCAGGTTTTAACATTTTAAAAAAAACTATTGATTTTAAAATATGTTTTTAATAATATTCTCATGAAGCCAAAGACGTTCGGGGGACACCCAAATATCAAAACCGTCAGTTTGTTTGAAAAACAGGTTGTTTCGGCAGAAGATTTGAAAAGTCCTTAAAACAAAACCCGAATCAGGTAACATCAAAATTTTACTCAAAATTCCTTAACGAATTTAAAATTTCGATTTTACGATTGGTTTCATTCGTAAAATTTTTTGTTTTACGAAAGAAAAACAGGTCGATAAAATAAAAAGGAGCAAAAATGGCAACAAGAGCTTTTAAACAGGAAAAAGCAGATTCCATTAAAGAAAAAATGGGAAAGGCAAAAGTAGCCATTGTTACCGAATATAAAGGAATGACGGTTGAAGAAATTCAATTTTTACGTCGTGAACTTCAAAAAGTCGGTGGCGATTACATGGTTACAAAAAACACTTTGGCAAAGTTGGCAGTTAAAGGAACAGAATTTGAAATGCTCACGGAAACCTTCAAAGGCCCTATCGCAGTAGCGTTCGGTTTTGAAGACCCCGCAGCACCCGCAAAAGTTCTCGCTAAGTTTATCAAAGACAAGAAAAAAGGTGTTATTGTTGCAGCAGGTTTGGACGGACAATTATTGGATGCCGAACAAACAAAAGCACTCGCAAATCTTCCTTCAAAAGAAGAACTTTATGCAAAAATGCTTGGCTGCGTAAATTCACCGGCAACAGGTATCGCAGGCGCTGTAAATGCTGTAATGAGCAGTTTGGTCAGAGCAATCGATGCGGTTGCAAAGAAAAAAGCTGCATAAGTTGGGCAGCATAATCAGTTAAAAACAAAAAATTAAAAGGAGAAATAAAATGAGCAACGTAACAGAAATTTTAGAAAAAATAGAAGCACTCACATTGCTTGAAGCAGCAGAATTAGTAAAAGCAATGGAAGAAAAATTCGGCGTATCAGCAGCAGCTCCCGTAGCAGTTGCAGCAGCAGCTCCCGCAGCAGGCGCAGCAGCAGCAGAAGAAGAAGTTACTGATGTTAACATCGTGTTAGTATCAGCAGGTGCTAACAAAATCGCAGTTCTTAAAGAAGTTAGAGCAATCACAGGCTTAGGCTTGAAAGAAGCAAAAGACCTCGTTGATGCTGCTCCGAAACCGATTAAAGAAGGCGTTAAGAAAGAAGAAGCCGCTGAAATCAAGAAAAAACTTGAAGAAGCAGGCGCTACAGTTGAACTTAAATAGTTCAATGACCGTAATAAAGATGATCGGTATTCGAAAGAGTACCGGCCATTTTTTATTGGATTGTTTTTAAAACAATTTTAAATGATTTATTCGTCATTACGAGGAGTGGAGCGACGAAGTAATCCCGAACGACCGCAGGGATTGCCACGCCGACAAGTCGGCTCGCAATGACGTTGCGTTTTTTATGGTTTGTTGTTGGTGCAAATAATTGCACCCTACAACTAAAAATAATATTTAGTCAAATATATATGCCATTCCGTATTTAAAAACTCATCAATAACTTTTTCCAACTCGGGAAAATGCTGTTCGTGAACGACAAACAGATAATCTCTGACCGAAAATTTTGACGCCCGTAAGTAAAACATTTTCGCATCGGCGGTTTCCTCAATCTCTTTGAATTTGGTAAACCGTTTTAAATATTCTTCCTGCGGCTTTCTGTCTCTGTGATTATAAACGATAACCGAAGCGCCGCTTTTATAATAATCGGCAACCTCTTGATAGGTGGTGTATTTATTGCCGTTTTTTGATTTTGGCTTTATGCTTTTTACCTCCAAACCGTTATCGGGGTCGCAAAAAATTATCTCTTTACCCGCAAGTTTTTCCATTGCCCCTTTGTGCCATTTGTCACGTTCTTTCGGGTTTTGAAAATTCTTGCTATAAAAGGTTGTATTTATCCACGATATATTGCTTTCGAGATATTTAACTTGACGATTTTCTTTTTTTGAAATTTCTTTTAAAATATCAAATAATTTTTTATCGGGTTTGATATCAGGTTTTTTAATGTATTCTGCTGTTGTAAATTTTCCGTCTGTTCTTTTATCGTTCGGCGTTAAATACCAGTTTATTCCCAAAGAAAAATGTTTCTCTATGGCTTTAAGAATTCCGATTTTAGTATAATCACCGATATCACCGGCATATTGGTTTTTCATGTTTTCCCTTTTTTTGTTGGTTTAAATAAAATAAAACGGACTATTTCAAATACAACTGCGCATAAGGTTTTGTCTGTTTCGGACCGAAAATCTCAAACCAAATTGTATAATTTTTCATTAAATCTTCGTTGTCTGTTCCGTTATGAACGACGTTAATTCTCATTTTTATCGGTGCATATTGTTTTAGAGTTTCTGGCATTTTTGTATCGGGCGGAAAGGATTTTTCAACCGCCTTGATTGCCTTATCGTCGAATGTCTGATTATCCGAATACACTATAATATCTGCTTTTTGCAGGGCTGAATTTTCGTCAGCGACAAAACCGACAATGACTTTTAGCGGTTTATCCGATTTTTGTAGTTCAAGATTATCCAAAAAATTTGAAAATATTTCCGAAAGCCATTCATAACATTCTTTTTCATGTATAGCCGCCGAATATTCGTTAACAAGGTTTCTCGTATCTTTTTTATCCGTAATATCTGCCTGTGTTACCGATAAGAACAGAACTGCCGTAAAAATTATACAAAAAATGATAACAAAAGGTGATGTTTTTCTTTTTTCTTCTTTATAATCTGGATAAATGCTCAAAAACTTTTCTATGAAAATCTTAGCGTTTATTTTGGATAAAATTTTTTCCGTTTTTTCACCGTTTTTTACTGTTAATGAAAGCCAATTGCCTTTTGTTGCTGTAATTTGACAAACTTTTTCAAACGGGTATTTCTGAATTTTACCGAAAACTGCAGCAATAATGCTTTTGTTTGTTAAATACATTTTCGTGTTAAAAGATTTTATCATGACAAATATCATATAAATAAACAACGGAATTATTAAAATATCCGCAATTTTGTAAAATATATTAGGAGTAAAGCCATCTCCTATTAAATCGGAAAATAAAAGATTAAAAATAAGTATAAACAACAAAAATGATAAATACCAAATTGTTTCATAAACAACATTGAATTTTATATCCTTTTCGCTCAAAATTATTTCTTCGTCTTTTTCAAGATATTGCAGTATTTTCTGAATCAATACAAACTCCTTTTTTAAAATAATATCAATTCGGCGTGTAAAATTCAAGACAGCGGTTTTTGTGTAGAAAAGAGTCGAGCATCAGCGAGTGGAATTCGAAGTAGCGGCGAAATAGCGAACGGAAGTTTTGCGTTCAGCAAAACGAAGTGAGTGACTTGAAGCCGTGAAACAAAAACCAAGACAGCGGTTTTTGTGTAGAATAGAGTCGAGCATCAGCGAGCGGAATTCGAAGTAGCGGCGAAATAGCGAACGGAAGTTTTGCGCTCAGCAAAACGAAGTGAGTGACTTGAAGCCGTGAAACAAAAACCAAGACAGCGGTTTTTGTGTAGAAAAGAGTCGAGTTGTAGGGTGGACTTTAGTCCACCATCAATTTTAATGGTAGACTGAAGTCCACCCTACCTGCTCAGAATAACGTTTTGTTGTGGTGCAAACGTTCCTTTTTGCACCCTACAGCTGCCGATTGTCCGATTTGTCAAAATTATGTCAATTAGAACAGTGTTGTCAGAAAATGTGCAATATCCCCGCCGTAGAAGGCCGTTAAAAACATTGCCATAAGCAAACTCGGGCCGAAAGGCCAATAGGTCGGGTTGTCTTTTAAAGTCTTTAAAGACAATAACGATTTGCACAAATATAATCCCGTAAGGGTCAACAAAAGTAAAAATATGTAAGTAACAATTTCGTTTAAATTAGCAAAGAACGGTAATTTGTAAAAGATTAACATAATACAAAATACTGCCGAAGTAATTAAGAGATTGTATTCCTTATCCTGATGCAGTTTTTTAATAAAGGACGGAATGATGCACAAAATTTGCAGAAAGACGGCAACAATAAGTGCGACAAAGAACATCTTCCAGCCAAGCAGAGCGCCCATAGATGCGGCGATATAACTGTCGCCCGTTCCGAAGGCTCTTTTGCGGACAAGCACCCAGCCGATGCCCGATAATAATTCCATCGACAACGCTCCGACGATTAATCCGATTATTGCCTGTAAAAAATGTCCCGCCATAAACTGAAACAGTATGATTATCACGGCAAGAGAAATTGTGTGAACATCAAAAACAACTTTTTCTTTAATGTCTGTAATTGCAATTACAACAGAAAGGCAGAATAAAACCAGAAAGAACGGTAAAAGAATTGCCTTTTGCGGAACAATCACCGTATCAACAAAAAACTCTTTGTAATGATAATAAAAGCCCAAAAAGCCGAGAGCGGTGAAAAATTCCACAATCGGATACTGAATACTGATGGGGTTTTTGCAGTTTCTGCATTTTCCGCCCAAAACTATCCACGAAAGAACGGGTATGTTGTCATAAGGTTTGATTTTTGCGCCGCATTTAGGACATTTTGATGCGGGCAGAACAATCGATTCTCCCGTAAAGGCTCTTAATGCCACTACATTAAGAAAACTTCCTATACATAATCCGATTGCAAAAACAAATATACCGCAATAGTTAAATAATACTTCCGTCATTTTTATTTTCCCGTTCTTCGTTAATAATAGTAAACAATTGTTTTAAAGCCTTTTTTATCCGCCTTGATACCTGCATTTGAGAAATGCCGAGCATTTGGGCAATTTTCGTCTGGCTTATGTCCTGAAAAAAGTTCAGATTGATAACTTCTTTTAAATTTTTATCCAGTTTATCCAAGGCTTCGGAAATCATTATTTTGTTTTCCTGATATTCGCTCATGGAACTGTATTTGTTGTTTGGTATGGTTTCCGACAAAGGATGTCCGTCAGAATCCGTGTAGGATAAAATCTGGTCTAAAGAGAGAACGTGCCGCCGTCTTTCAACGTCTATTACTTCTCTTATTTTTCCGACGGGCTCCTGCAATTCCTGTGCAATTTCGTTTTCTGACGGAAGCATACCGTCCATGTTTTTAAAGTCTTTCATTATTTTGTTTACACGGTAGGTAAGTTCATAAATCTCTCTGGGCGCTTTGATTATTGATGCCTTATCTCTGAGATAATGTCTTATTTCTCCCGTGATAAAATAGGTTGCGTAGGTTTTAAAATTTGTGCTGACGTTTGCGTCAAACATTTTAACGGCTTTAATAAGCCCGAGAAGTCCGACCTGCAAAATATCTTCCGTCGGGTCGGTGCTTCTTCTTGCCAGATGAGATGCGATTTTTCTGACAAGAGGAACGGTTTCCGTTATAATGTCATTTTCAATAGAATTTTTTTCCGCAACAGAAGTCGTCTGCTTTAATTTTTGCAGATATTCGTTCACTTTATCATAATCGACTTGCTGTTCAAACACATTATATCCTTTTTAATACAAGAATTATAACATATTGAACATTTTTTGTCTTTGAAAATTATTGAACAAGTTCAAATCTGTTGGGAATAATTTCGTCAATCGGAAATTCTACGGCTTTTCCGTCTCTGTTTTCAAGAACGATTTTTATATTCTGACCTTCTTCAAATTCGCTGAACCATTGTCTGCAAGCGCCGCAGGGCCAGCATAATTTGGTTTTCGGAGAATAAATTGCAACAGCGAGCAGTTTTCCTTTTTCGCCCGATGCGATAGCCGTTGACATTGCGTTTCTTTCGGCACAAAGACAAAGACCGTAACTTGCGTTTTCCACGTTGCAGCCTTTATAAGTGTTTCCGCTGTCGTAGAGTGCGCAGGCACCTACCTGAAAATTTGAATACTTTGCATAAGCATTTTGAGATGCTTCTTTTGCCATTTGTAATAATTCTTCGTTGTTCACTTTCTTTTTCCCTTACACAATTCTTGTACCCGATAATTACTTCGGGGATTACTATTATAACACAACTTTATAAAATCATTTATACATAGGATATAAAAAATAATTAAAAACGGCATAATATATGTACAGTAAATAAAGGGGCATGTTTTGTTTGTAACAAATTTCAAAATAAAAAAGGTGTAAAGTGTAACATTTTTTAACAATAGTGCCTTAAAGTGTGTTGGTATAGTATTATAAAAGTAGTAAAGAATAGGGGCAATAAGTGACAGAAAAACTTATAATATCAGGCGGAAAACATTTGAGCGGAGAGGTTTCCATCAGTGGAGCCAAAAATGCCGTATTAAAACTTATGGCTGCTACTTTACTTGCAAAAGATGTTACGAAAATTTATAACGTTCCCGAATTAACTGATGTAACAATAATGTTAAGTGTTTTGGGTCAACTTGGTGCAAAAACTTCTTACGATAAAGTTGAAAAAAGCGTAACCATTGATACAAGAGAATTAACGAGTATTGTTGCGGGTTATGAGTTTGTAAGCAGAATGAGAGCATCTTTCATTGTTTTGGGTGCGCTTGTAGGCAGATGCAGAGAGGCTATTGTTGCTCTCCCCGGCGGCTGTGCTATTGGTGAAAGACGTGTTGATTTCCACATCAGAGGTTTGGAAAGTTTAGGCGCAACAATTAAAATTGAAAACGGCTACGTGCACGCACAGGCTCCGAGATTAGAAGGTACTGATATTTATTTGGATATTCCCTCGGTTGGCGCTACGGAAAATTTAATGCTTGCGGCAGTTTTGGCTGACGGTTCGACAAGAATACAGAATGCGGCACAGGAGCCCGAAATCGCAGATTTAGCTAATTTCCTCAATGCGATGGGTGCAGATGTAAACGGAGCAGGCTCTTCCGAGATTATTATTAACGGTGTTAAACCCGAAAAACTTCACGGAATTGAATACACAACCATTCCCGACAGAATTGAAGCGGGAACATATATGGCTGCTTTAATAGGCACAAAGGGTAAAGGTATCATCAGAAATATTAACCCTGCGCATTTGACATTCTATACTTCAAAACTGACACAGATGGGTGCTAAAATTAAACTTATTGAACCTACTGCTTTTGAAATCAGCTGCAATCAGAGGTTAAAGGCGCTGAATATCGTTACGCAGCCTTACCCCGGATTTCCGACCGACTTACAATCTCTCGGAATGGCATTGTTGACGGTGGCAGACGGTGTCAGTATCATAACAGAAAGTTTGTATGAAAACAGATTTATGCAGGTGCCCGAATTGCGCAAAATGGGTGCGGACATACATCAGGAAAGAAATCATGCGCTTGTAAAAGGTGTCGAAAGATTGTCGGGTGCAAATTTGAGAGCGAGTGATTTAAGAGCAGGTGCCGCTTTGGTTTTGGCGGCTTTAATGGCTGACGGATACAGCACAATTGATAACTTGCATCACATTGACAGAGGTTATGAATTGCTGGTTCCGAAGATGAGAGCGCTTGGCGCTGATATTGAAAGAATTAACGACGAATCGGATATCGTTGCCGATAAGGTAAGAGGAAATCTTAATGGAACAGGAACAACCAAAATATAAACGCTGGTACGATTACGATCCGGTTTTGCTTCAGGTAATCAATATGCTGAAAGATTACCAGACCGAATTGCGTTCTCAGGCTGAGGTTTTTCTGTTAAAAATCGAAGAAAAGGTTTCCAAACAAACGATAGACAAATTTTATGAAATGGTAAAACCCGCAAACGGTAACAGATGGTATGATAAAGACCCTGTTATTTCAAAGACGGTAGAGTTGTTGCGTGTTGTTCCGCCCGAAGTCCAAAAGGCTGCGGCAGAGCATTTCTTGCAGACTCTAAAAAGTATGGGCATAGAACCGCAGGACAGCGAAAAGCAGAATTGATTTTTTGCAAGAACGTAATGCCATTTATTGCGAGCGAAGCGTGGCAATCCCTTTGTATTTTGCAGTCAACCAAAATTCATAAATGATATTGGTAGACTAAAGTCTACCCTACATTCTTGTTTTTATGTGTTGATTAAAACATGATTGCCATTTATTGTTACCCAATGACCATCTGAAGAAGCAGTATCATTCTTAGTTTTTCTATTTGCTATAATTGTATTTCTATCTTGAACCATTTTTTTGTATGTTTCTCTGATTGTATCTGAAAAATTTTTTGAGTTACTTTTGGGGCGTTTTTTTAATATTTTTTCATCTATATATTTTTGAACATTTTTAGAGTTTACTTTTTTACCGTTATAAGAGCGTCTTCCGTCCGGATGAGTGATTAATTCACCATTTTGCATTCTTTCTATTATTCGCACTCCGATTATATTATCTTTCATTTCTTCGGATAAATTATTCCATTTTGAACCGAATTCATTTTTTATTTTTTCACCAATATCCCTGCCAATTTTATTGTTATGGGTATCCATTTTTTCTTCTCCAACAGGCTGGTTATAGGTTCTTCCTTCCAGTTCATGGAAAACACCTGCAACCCAAGCATATTTGTCATTAACATTAATAGTCATATAAGCCTGCATATATGCATGTTTAAAAGCATCACACTCGTTATTCCAATATTCATTACCCTTTTTATCTCTTTTTTCAAGATTAAAATTTTTTTGGAATTTATCTGTTACTTTTAATGTTCTGTCATTTATATATTGTCTATCTTCTTTGGTATAATTATTAACTGTTTTAATTATTTGTTTTTTTATATCTGTTGTTTTCATTTTTTTTCCTTTATATTATATTTTTTTTATGAAAAAATCTTTTATTAAAAATTTTTTATATGTAGTAGTTTTTTGCTGTATATTTGCTTTTTTTATGAAATATATGTTTAGTAAAGAATATA
>JAILHI010000042.1 GCA_024695865.1 Candidatus Gastranaerophilales bacterium | reverse complement strand
TGTGAAGTTTTTAAGGTTTCACCTAACGATTTACTTGAATATGATAAAAATGACAAAATAAATTATTTAAAATCTGACATTAATGACATATTATCTCTTGCAAAAGAAGAACAGCTTGTTATTATAAAAAAACTTATACTCGCATTGCTCTAATAGCTAGAATTCATAATGGCCGACGATTTTTCCGCTAAGTGTTTTAATTGATGTATCAGCTTCAATATCAGCCCAGCCGAGTTTGTTTATTAAGTCAATAACAACAAGTTCGCGTGCTTTCATATCACAATCCGTTACTTTTACAATAAATCCTTGAGATTTCTCAGGATTTATCACGATACACAGCCCGCCTGCTCCGACTTTTGCTATTAAACCGCATTGTGAAATTATTTTTGTATCAGTTCTGTCCTCTCCGCCGATTAGATACGGATGATTTAAAAAAGCATCACGAATTTTTTTATATTTTTTAGAGCAAAACATGCTCAGATATCCTTTCAGCATATTATGCAAAGGCATAGATACAATTGGAACTCCGCAGCCGTCTGTTGTCATCGGATATTCCGTTTTCACCTCGCAAAGCTCATAGATTTTTTCCCTTATCACAATTTGTAAAGGATGTTTAGGCTCATCATAATTCTTTATATCCCAACCGTTCATTTTGCAAAGTCCAAGCATCATTGTGTGCTTGCCCGAGCAGTTGTTGTGTAATTGATTAAAGCCAATATAATCAAGTTCTTTTTGACGTGTTTTAGATAACGGCTCATGTATTGAGCACTTCAAACAGCTTTCATCCAAGCCTATTTTATCCAAAAGACATTGCAATATGTCGGTATGCACTTTTTCACCTGCGTGTGATGCACAGCACAAAGCGATTTCTTCTACTGTCATTTGATAAAATTCGTCCATTCCGTAATCTATCAAAAGTGCTGCCTGCAAAGGTTTTGCACATGAGCGCATGTAAAAAGGATAATCCCCTGCCTCACCTTTCAGATTTTTATACTCTGCTTGGTTTGCAAACACAATAAAACCCGAATGAGCTTCATCAACAAGCCCGTCTCTGACAGATTTTATAAGTATTTCGTCTTTCGGATAGTTATACAAAGTTTGCTCCCAATATTAAATTGCGTCATCCTGAATTTATTTCAGGATCTTTTTGTGGATTCTGAAACAAGTTCAGAATGACGTGTTATTTTACAAACTCGCGCAGTTTATTCAGGCGGTTTTTGAGTTTCGCATTTTCTGATTTTAAGGCTGATATCTCGTCTTTCAGCAAGTTTTCATCAGAAACGCAAGCCATTTTGGTTGTCGGTACTGTTTCATTATCAAGTACAAACCGTTTTTGTGCTTCATCTTTGAGTTTTAATATGGCTTTAATATCTTCTAATGTTATATAGTTTGATTCCGCAAGCTTTTCACCTATTTTTTTCTCGTTTGAGTTGTTTTTTAAAACATTGTTGAGTTGTTCTTCCGTTATTTTGCTGATTTTTAAAAGGTATTCACCGAGTCTTATTTTTCCTGAGAGGTATTCGGCAACCGAACAAATTGTGTTATCGGGCTTTTCTATCAATTCTTCATCCAAACAAATCTCAAAAAGTTTTGATGTTTCCTCAACAGTTAAGAATGTGTTGACTGAAATTTCCGTTATATTATAACCTTTTTTGGAAAAATCAAGAAAATTGTATATATTAAAATCAAACCCTAAGTGTTTGTTAGAGAGTTCATTCTCGCCTTTGAAAGTAAGTATCGGAATGTATGATGAAAAATTTTCCTGACAATTATAACTTTTTATTTCATCAGAAAGCTTTTTGCACACCAACTCTTTAATGTACAACGGCATATCCGAAACCCTTTTCATAAAAAGCTCAAACTTATTCATAAGAGTATTGTAGCATAAAAATAATAAAAATGACGGTTTTATAAAACCGTCATTTTATATGTGTTCGTGGCTCTCTTTAGCTCTGCTGTCTTGAATTTCCTCCACGCTCCGAAAGTTTCGCCTTATGAGCTACGCTCAGTTGGCTCAATTTCGTCGCTATCCGGCACAAGTGCCGTCCGGAAATTCGCTATGCTTTGCTCGCTCTCGCTCTCTTGGTCGCTCGCGTTAGACGCATTCGCTATTTTGTTCTCGTGATTTCATCACTTCGCAAAATAGGCTTATGCTTTGCTCGCTCCCGCTTTCTCAATGATTTCCTTTTCTACGTTTGCAGGAACCTGCTCATATTTTTGGAATTCCATTGAGAACGTACCGCGGCCTTGAGTGTTACTTCTCAAATCTGTTGCATAACCGAACATGTTTGCAAGAGGAACTATTGCTCTTACAATTACGTTACCCGTGTTACCTTGAGGTTCTTGTCCCTCAACACGTCCTCTACGACGTGAGATATCACCGATAATCGTTCCTGTAAATTCATCAGGAATTTCGATTTCAACTTTCATCATGGGCTCTAATATGCAAGGAGATGCTTTCTTACAGCCCTCTTTAATCGCCATAGAACCTGCGATTTTGAACGCCATTTCTGATGAGTCAACTTCGTGGTAAGAACCGTCATAAAGTTCAACTTTTACGTCTATCATCGGAAATCCTGCAAGGATACCGCCCTCAAGAGCTTCTTCCATACCTTTACGTGCGGGTTCGATGTATTCTTTCGGTATAGCACCACCGACGATTTTGTTTTCAAATACAAATCCTGCATTTTCTTCTGCCGGTGAAATTCTAACCTTACAGTGTCCGTATTGACCTTTACCACCTGATTGACGTATGAATTTAGAATCCTGATCAGCGTTTCCTCTAATTGTTTCACGATAAGCAACTTGCGGTTTACCGATGTTTGCTTCGACCTTGAATTCTCTAAG
>JAILHI010000063.1 GCA_024695865.1 Candidatus Gastranaerophilales bacterium | reverse complement strand
GTGCTTCTCTCGTTCTAAGGCTGATTAATTCTCTCTCTATTTGTGTAACAAGCGCAAATATAGTACTTGTAACAGTGTTGGTAATAGAGTCTTCATTATTACAGAAGTTTTCTTTTAAAGAGTACAGAACAATGCCTTTATCCTTTGTTATCTTTATTACTTCAAGTATCTGAGTAATTGAACGGGCTATTCTTGAAAGTTCAGGAACTATGAGGACATCTCCTGACTGCATACTGTCAAGAAGTGTTCCGAGTTTGCGTTCTTTATAGTTTTTAGTACCCGAACAATGTTCCTCTGTAAATTCTACATTTCCGTGCTTCATACGATTTGCAAACTGCAATATATCTATCTTATTTTTCTCTGTGTCCTGTTCAAGTGTGCTTACTCTGATAAATGCATGTGTTGTCATAAAATACCTCTTTCTATGAAAACCTTATTTACGGACTTATATTGTTTGTATCTGTGCAATGAAATATAACCGATTTTATAGTATAAACTTCTGTAATAATAATGACCGTTTTTATCATATTCTTATTACAAAATACGGAATATTTTTTATTCATTGTTTGCCCCGTACTTTATATTGTACACTCTACGGTGTACCAAGTCAATCCTAACTGGGTCAAATAATTACAAAAAGTTTGCATTGTAATTGATAAAGTACACTATATAGTGTATAATTCTTATATATAGTATATGAATATATAGCACATATAAAATGATAGAGGAAAATAAGTCAGATATAACAAAAGAAGAAGCAGAAGCATTAAAAAGAAAATTACGTTCTCTTATGATAGCAAAAGGTTTTACTATTGAAAAAGTAGCAAATGCTTTAAAAGAAAAATATGGAGTAAGAGAAAGTAAAAGTAATTTATCGAATAAATTAGGTCGTGGTTCTCTTAGATTTATAGACGTTCAAAGGATTTGTGAAATTTTGGGATATACAATTACTTTTTCACCGATAGAAGAAAAAGAAAAAGTTTTTGACCCCTACCGTTAAATACTGTATAAACTTTTTATGAAATTTTGGTAAATTTGCTATAATGGTTTAACAAAAGAAAAACAAAGGATTTTATATGTGTAATACTAAAGAATTCATTCCATTATGGCAACTTGCCTTGTTAATGAAGTTCCTGTTTAGTCCAGAACCTCTTTGTCTCGATTACAATAATATGGCAATTGACGAAGATATTCCGCTATTCAGCCCCTTTGACTCTTTGATTAGTGCTTTGAGATGTGCAACTGATTCTGAGCGTATTGTCGTTCCTGCTGAAAGTGATACTGACGAAGATACATTTTCTTATAAAAATTTCTTTTCTGTCCGTGAGCGTTCTAAATCCTGCTATGAAATAACATCTGCAATGAATCCAGAAGAACTCAGAGCATACTTAAAAGACTACGCAAAAGCATTGGAAAATGATAATGTAACCGTATTTGATTTTAATGATGAACATTTATCTTATAACAAACAGCTGATAAAATTCAAAAGTACCTTAAGGAAGGACTTGAGTAAGAAAGACTACAAAATCACATCACCGACATTTTTAGCTGTTGTCTTAGTTGGTTATTTTAATAAAAAAATAGATATTAAAAGTTTCGAGTTGGAATTCCCTTCAAGAAAAGAGCCTGACGATAAAGTACCACTGATAAAATACTTTCAAGATAACGAATATGATTTGCCTGTCTTCTTTGATGATTTCTGGGATATAAAAATTATCCTTGATGTATCAGGTATTTTTGTATCAAAGAGAGAAGTAAAATATACTCCTACAGAAAAGAAAGTAATTGAAGAAGTTCAAAAGCGAAAGAAACAAGGAAAATTTTTTATTTCTGTTCGAAGATTAAAGGAACTCTTTGAACAAAGGATTGAGAATAATAAAGTCAAAACCGCAGAAGAAGTAATAAGTCACGAGATTTCTGCTCTTAATAAGAAGTATAAACATTACAACTCAAATAAGTTATTGGGTAAAAAGGAGAAAGAAACACAGACACATGAAGCTATGTATGTTATTTTATAATTTTTCCTGTGAGGAAAAAGAGGAAAATTGAAAGAAAAATTCTTTACAAAAATAGCTGAAATGCTGATATATTAAGATTTTCTTTTATAAAAATTGTAAACGGTTTTCCTGATATTCCTGAAAACAAAAAAGATTCAGGAAAACAAAATGTTTCAATTTTCTTATGAAAGAAACAAAGAAAATAAAAGCAGAAGAAAATATACTTGAAGCGACTAACGACTTTGACCTCGAAAAAGAAAAATTGGCTCCGCCGAGTACGATAAAAACTCAGTTGAAAAAAGCCCAAAGTCTTTTGGATAGTGATGTTAAATTCGCAAAACGCAACAACTTTGACCGTCTGAAAATTGCGCTGAATCTATTATTATACGGAGAAGCTGTCGGATTTGAAGATTTTGGTTTAGATGAAGATGTTGAAGAACCGTATAAACGTCCATCTTATCCTTACGATAAAGATGAATGCGATGCCTTTTCCTTTGAAGCAGAGGAAGAAGAAGAAGAAGAAGAAGAAGAAAATTCTGATTTCATAGACTTTGAGTTTGATACTGAAGAACTTGAAAAATATGAAGAAATGATGGAATTAAAGAAGTTAGAAAGACCGAACTTATTCACTTCCAGAAAAATTAAAAGGCGCATTCCCTATGTAATTTATAAAGAACAAATAGGTTTAAATAATATTTATATTCAAAATGGTTTGTTTATTATAGATATAACGGGCAAATGGATGGCAGAAAATGGAGTCTTAGGCAGTTTGCAAAAAGATAATATCCACCAAGCCTTGCAGAAAGTTCTTGAACTACAAGTTGTTACTTTTAATGTAAATTTGTTCATTAAATATGCTCAGATTTTCCTATGTGATGTATGCGTTGATGTAGAGTTTGCATCAGTTGAAAAATGTAAAAAGGTGCTTTGCGGAATAAGTTCATTTTTCCCTCTGGCAACAAATAAATACGGAATTAAAAAATACGGTAGGCAGGGATTGATGCTTATCCCAAAAGCTAAAAAGAAAGGATACCTGCTTTCTGTTTACCACAAAGGCGCTGAATTACAATTTCATTGTAAACGACTTACAAAAGCTGAAGCATATACTTTGGTTATTGGTAAAAAAGGACAAGAGCTTGCTAAACAGACTATCAGATTTGAAATAAAGTTAAAAAATTTTGACATCATTCGTAAAACATTAAATTTAAGCGATATTAAAAAAAATTATGTCCCTTTAATAGACGTATTGGATAGTACCGCACCCGTTATGCTTAAAGAGTTTGAAAATTTTTCTGGTACTGCTGAAAAATTATCAGAATGTTTAACATGGCGCAAAAATATCATCGAAGACGATAGCAAATTTTCTCTTATTGAAATGCTTGCAATTGAACGGTTTGTACTTTTATTAAAAGAGAACTGTTACGACCTACAGATACTGAAAAGCCATCTGATTACTGAATATCCCCAAGCAAAAGAATCTGAACTTGAAAAAATAAATGCTCTTGCGAATGCAAGAAAAAATATTTTGGAATTCCTTACTTACCATAAACCTAAGTCCATCACCATTCTTCTTGATGTAATCCGAAGACTGCAAAAGTACTACGTTGATTCGGAGACTACTGAATAATGGCAAAGAATTCGACAAATAAGTTTAAGGTAGTTTTTGAGAATAACACTGAACCTGTTGACCAGCTTGTTGCTGATACCCTTATAACTCAACTCATGGTGACTTTAACAAGTGTTGGATTAAGAACAGAAAGTTTTGACCATCATGATGGTATAATTAAAAAGGAGAAAGAACATGGCAGCCCAAAAGATTAAAAACATTATTGTAGGATATGGAAGAAAAAGTAAAGAGGACAAAGGGAAAAATAATCTCAGTATTTCAACACAGAAAGAACTTTGTAAGAAGTATGCAGAGGATAAAGACTGTAAGTTCATCTACTTTTCTGATGTAAACAAAACTGGTGATAATCTCAACCGTCCCGAGTTCAAGAAAATGATTAAATTTGTTGAAGAACACAAAGACAAGGTTCGTTGTATCGTTACATACAGAATAGACAGACCAACAAGGAACATTCAAGATTATTACTCGGTAATATTACCTTTCCTTCAAAAAAACAATGTAACCATCGCTTGCGTACAAGAAAATTTTGATGATATATTAAAACTTGAACCGATGATACTTGCCGTATATCTTGGAATGGCAGCACAAGAGTTGAAAAACATTAAAACAAGAGCCAAAAGCACGACTGAGTATAGGGCAAGAAACGGTTATGCGTTAGGTAAAGCCCCAGTCGGATACATCAACACTAAGAATAAAAAGAACAAAGAAAAAATAATTATACCTGATGATAGTAAGAAACATTACATAAAGCAAGCTTTTGACTTATATGCAACAGGTATCTTTTCATTAGACGGTGTTGGACGTGAGCTAGCTAAGTATGGGTTTGTTAATAAATCGGGTAAACCATACCCCAAGAAACGTATTGAAGATATACTAAAGAATCCTGTGTATATGGGTAAAGTTCAGTATGAGGGTGAATTATATGACGGCAAACATCAACCGATAATATCGGAAGAACTTTTCTATAGAGTGCAACTGAGATTTAAAGATACAGGAAGCAGACGACCTAAAGGAGACGTTAAGACATACACAGGATTTATAAAGTGCGCAAAATGTGGTTGTGCATATACTGGACTTGTTAAGCATGGAGCACATAATAGCGGTACATATACATACTACAGATGCTCAAACTATAATAAGGTTCATAAAAAAGAACATAATATCAGCGAACATATCATTGATGAAGCTATGCAAGAAGTATTGGATAGTTTTAATATCTCTGATAAACAGTTGAACCGTATTAAAAAGTCTATCTTTGATGCTATAACAGAATTACAAGCCTTTGAATACAAGTCTGTTGAAGAATTGGAAAAGCAATACAAGGAACTTACCAGCATAATTTCTAATGCTACTAAGGAAAAACTTGCAGGAAAATCTCGTCTTGACGATGAGACTTTTGATGAACTTATGGATAAGTGGCAGGATGAAAAACGTGAGATAGGAAACAAAATTACAAACCTTAGTGAAACTACAAAAGATACAATGACTCGCATGAAGATACTTGCTGATTTTGCGAATCGTGTACCTGAATTGTACCTTAAAGCAACCTTAGAAGAAAAGCGTATGATACTTACAACTATTGCAGAAAGTATCCTAATTGATGATGAAGCAGAAACTATTATAGTAAAGCTCAGACCAGTATTTGAACATTTAAGACTTGCAAAGCAGTCATTTAAGGCAAATTTAGAAACATTAGATGGAACCCTGCAAACCCGTTCAGAAAGGGCAAAACCGACATGTCAAAACATCCGTCCGAAAGTTAATGCCTTTGTTGAATATGGAACCCGTAAAAGACTTTTGAATACAAAAATAGAGCCGAATTTTAACGGCTCTATTAAAAGTAATGTCGTTCGGGTGACTAAACTAGAACCCGATGACAAGAATAATTTACCATACAAAATCCATGCTGTAAACCTCTTTCGGCTTTTAAGCGAATTTACGGAAGATTATTTCAGTATGAAAATTGCATTAGAAAAGTGTGCTTAATTATTTGTCGGGTTAAAACCCGACCTATTTACTTTATAACTGCTCTTATATTTTCTACAATATCATTTAGTATGTGCAAAGTTTCAGAATTTGGTTGAATTAAAAGTTTATTAATATTTTCTTCAAAGTTATCAGGTAAAATATTGCAGTTATTCTTTGCATATTTGACAAGTCTTTTTTCTCCCGGATGCAATAATTCATTTACAGCAAAGATAATGTCAAAATAACTTGCCATAAAAGCAGATAGCCTATGGTTTATACTGACAACATCGTTCCTGTTTATTGCCTTTTCTATTTGCTCATAATAAGAAGCAAAAGGTTTGTCTTTTAGCAACATCATATTTCTTTTTATAATATTTTGTTTAAGTGCCTCTGGATATTCGGATTGTATAGAATCTTGTAAAGTTTTAAGCCAATTATCTTTATCATAAATAATTTGAAAATTATTCAAAGTAAATAAAAATGCAGTTGTATAGCCATTTGATGGATAATGTTTAAACCAAACGTTATTCACAGCATCCTCAAACCACTTTACATTCCAATACATAACATCAAGTTGCTGGTTTAATTTATCAACTAAAAATTCATCGCCTGAACCGAAATACTCTCCACCAACTTCATATTTTGAAGAATATTTTTTGATAATATTTTCTCTTTTAGAAACGGGTATATTATTTTCCACAAATATATAAACATCAATATCTGACAAATTATCAGAAGTTTTATTTACCCCAGAACCTCCTATTGCAATTGCCCATACGGAACTCCAATTTATAAATTCCTGCAATATGCAATTAAACATTTTGTTGTCTAAATCACTAAATGTTTTCATGATTAAATAATAACATAAAAAGTTGCAATAATTATTGCAACTTTTATTGTAATAAATGGTGTCGAAGATGGGACTTGAACCCATACAGATTTCTCCACACGCCCCTCAAACGTGCGCGTCTACCATTCCGCCACTCCGACATTATGGTATAGACATATATTATGCCACACAAAACGATTAGTCAATATCCCGATTAAAATTTTTATATTTTATAACATTTGCATATTAAAGGTCGGTGAGTTATAGTCATAAATGCTGTAAAAATCGGGCTGGGTTTCTTCCATATATTCCTGACGGGCATCTTCAACAGACATAAAGACTCGGTATGTATAATCCAAGAGCCATTTGTAATAGTTCATGTCATACTGCGTTTGAGCATTGTTAATCTGAAAATTTATCTCATCAAGAATATTGTTAAAATCTTCTTCTTCGTTTCCCGTACATTCAAGTTGCAACTGCTCCATTATCTCGTTCCATGGAACATTTCCTTCGGGTTCTTTGTTAACATCGGTTCTTTGTGTTTCGTAAACCTTTCCGCCTAAATTGAGCAGGCCCTGCGTTCTTCTCAAATCTTCCGAATCTTCAACGGTTGCACGTTCTACTTCTTTGTTGCCGAGAGGATTTAAAGGCATTTGTCTGGCGGACAGTTGAAGTCCGTTATAAACAGCATCAGGATTAAATGATACAAAATTGATAGACATTGCCTACTCCATCTCCATGTATTACATTGCCACTTTTTTAAAGAAATTTATCATAATTTTTATAAATCTTTACAATTTTACATAGTATCTTTTCATATATAAAATTAAGATATGAATTTTATTTGGAGTTTTTTAATAATCTTGTCATTTGTAATCGGCGCAATGAACGGCAAACTGTCTGACGTTGTAAATGCAATTTTGTCGGGTGCGGAAACCTCTGTTACTGTTGCTATCGGATTATGCGGAGTAATGGTTTTTTGGCTCGGCATTATGAAAATTGCAGAAAAATCGGGAATAGCCGAAATGATAGCAAGACTTTTAAAGCCCGTTGCAAAATTCCTGTTCAAAGATGCCGCACATAACGAAAATGCAGTGAGCAATATTGCCATGAATTTTTCCGCAAACGCTTTGGGGCTTGCCAATGCCGCTACGCCTATGGGAATAAAGGCAATGGAAGAATTGCAGAAAATGAACAAAGATAAAGAGTCCGCTTCCGATTCGATGTGTATGCTTTTGGCAATGAATACGGCGGGTTTTCAGTTAATTCCCGCAACGGTTATCGCAATTTTGGCGGCGGCAGGCTGTAAAAATCCTACGGAAATTATTGTTCCAACCCTGCTTGTTACATGCTTTGCCTTTGTAACGGCAATTTTGACCGCTAAAATAATGCAAAAAATCTTTCCGCCTCAAAAGGAAAACGAGGTGAATAATGGTTAGTTTAAAAGCCGTTCTGGACGTTATTTCCCTTTGGGCATTGCCTTTTATCATATTATCGATAATCGTTTTTGCGTTAATAAAAAAAGTTCCCGTTTATGAAACCTTTGTCGAGGGCGCAAAAGACGGAATTGACGTAACTTTAAAAATTGTTCCGTATTTAACGGCTATAATTGTTGCCGTTGCAATGTTTCGTGCATCGGGCGCTTTGGATATGCTGACAGGCTTTTGTTCGGGCTTTTTACAAAGAATAAATGTTCCGTCTGATATTCTTCCGCTTGCGATAGTGCGTTCTTTATCGGGCAGTGCCGCTCTCGGTGTTTTTTCGGAGATAGCAAACAATAATCCCGTTGACAGTTATACGACCAAACTCGCTGCAATTATGCTCGGAAGTTCGGAAACGACTTTTTATGTTTTGGCGGTGTATTTCGGCTCCGTCGGTATAAAAAAATATCGCTATGCGGTGCTGACAGGATTAATTGCAGACTGTGCGGGTATTATCGGCGCTATTGTTATTGCAAATCTGTTTTTTGCTTAGTCTTTAAATATGTTAAAAGCCCGTATAAAGATTGCCTGATGGGCAGATTACACGGGCTTTTTGTTTATGATAACAATAATTTTATGTATCGGGGTACATATTGTCCACTATACTTGTCGGTTTTTCGTTATATGAAGATTCGTCAGTATAATAAACACTCATATTACTTGCTTTAACACCCTTTAATTCGGTGTGCAGTTTTTGTCTTTGAGCCTTGTAACTGTACGCTTTGATTTCCGCATCGGTTACTTTTCCGTCGTTGTTTGCATCTATCTGGTCAAAATATTCCAAAACCATTGAATAGGAATTTGTTCCCGACATATTTGCGCAAAGGTTTGTAATCTGTTCTTTTGTTAAGCCCTGTGACTGCATATTTGTAGTTGCCTTCGATAATTCGTCTGATGAAATGACGCCGTCATTGTTTTTATCCATGTTTCCGAAATTACTCGTCAGATACGAAACAAAAGAATTATTGTTTCCGCCGAGTTGATTGATAACTGTTGTGGATAAATTAGTCAAATTGTTAACCTTTAAACCTGTTCCGTCGGTGTTTTGAGATGCCAAAATGCCGTAAGCATTTGTAAGTCCCGAAACTGCCGATGATATCAGGCTGCTGCCGCTTAATACGCCCATACCGTTCCCTCTTTCTCTAATGTAACAAGTTTATTTTAATAATTTTTTTTTAAAAGTAAACCATACGTATATATTAATTTTAGGAATTGATTATTTATCTTTTGTACAACAACACTTGTAAATCTTTGTTTTTGTTGTCATTGCGAGCGAGCAAAGTGAGCGTGGCAATCCTGTAAAACTTTTAAAGGGACTGCCACGGGCAAAAGCCCTCGCAGTGACGTATCAGGTTGATTTTTGTGATTACTGATTAAGAAAATCCATTTAAAAACGGCTTTGTAAATTATATTGTTTTTTATTGCAAGAATTTTTGTATTTATGATATTATGAGCAGGTAAAGTAAATAAGGAAGAATTTGATGATTTCTGTAAACGATTTAAAAACAGGCTTAACACTTGAATTAGATAACGGACTTTGGTCTGTTATAGAGTTTTTACACGTAAAACCCGGTAAAGGTGCAGCGTTTGTAAAAACAAAATTAAAAAAGATTGAAACGGGTCAGGTAGTTGAAAGAACCTTCAGAGCAGGCGAAAAAGTTGCAAAAGCACAACTTGATAAGAAGGAAATGCAATACCTTTACAAAGAAGGTAATGACTACGTAATGATGGATACCGAATCTTACGAACAAATGAACATTCCCGCTTCACATATCGGTGACGGTATTAAATACCTCAAAGAAAACATGAACGTAATGGTATTGTTACACGATGGAAGCATCATCGGTGTTGATATCCCGAACCATGTTGAATTGGTCGTTACGGACACACCTCCTGCTGAAAGAGGAAACACTTCTCAGGGCGGAACTAAACCTGCAACACTTGAAACAGGTGCTGTTGTTCAGGTTCCCTTCCTCGTAATGAACGGTGATGTTATCAGAGTAGATACCAGAACAAACGAATACCTTGGCAGAGTATAGGATTAATTATGAATTTCGAAACAGATTATATTAAAAAACTTGCCAAAATTTTGGCAGACAATGATTTAACGGAAATAACACTTGAAAACGGCGAAGAAGCAATTGTTATCAAAAGAGACAAAGAAGTTGCAAGAACTGTAACGGAAGTTGTTCCCGTTCAGCAAAGTGTACAGCCCGCACCTGTTGTTCAGCAGCCTGCGGCAAGTGTTCCCGAAGCAGAAAAGAAAACTTCGGAACCCAAAGGAACACCCGTTACATCACCCATGGTCGGAACTTTCTATGCGGCTCCAGGCGCTGATGAAGAACCTTTTGTTAAGGTCGGCGATACGATTTCCAAAGGTCAGGTTGTTTGCATAATTGAAGCAATGAAACTGATGAATAAAATCGAATCGGAAGTTGCGGGAAAAATTACTAAAATTTGCGTTGAAAACGGTAAACCCGTTGAATACGGTCAAGTTTTAATGTATGTAGAATAATTTCATTGACGGTATTTTGCACAATTTTGATTTTTTCAATAATTGTGCAAAATATTGTTTAAGGCGGAGATATGTTTAAAAAAGTTTTAGTTGCAAACAGAGGCGAAGTTGCTGTCAGAGTTATAAGGGCTTGTCGTGAAATAGGTATTCCGACAGTTGCGGTGTATTCCGAAGCCGATGCGGATTCCCTGCACGTTAGTCTTGCTACGGAGGCATACTGTATCGGGCCTGCCGAAAGTGCAAAAAGTTATTTAAACATACCTTCGATTATTTCTACGGCATTAATATCGGGCGCTGATGCAATCCACCCCGGCTACGGCTTTATGTCGGAAAGGGCTGATTTTGCGGATATTTGCGAACAGCACGGCATTAAATTTATAGGCCCTACGGGCGATGCAATCAGAAAAATGGGTGATAAGGCTCAGGCAAGAGCCACAATGCAGGACAAGGATATTCCTATCACTCCCGGTATGGGCATTGTGGACGATATAAACAAAGCCAAAAAGTTTTGTAAAAAAGTCGGATATCCCGTTATTGTTAAGGCTACGGCAGGCGGCGGCGGAAAAGGAATGAGAATTGTTAATCAGGAAAGCGAACTTGAAGAAAATATCATTCTTTGTAAGACCGAGGCGCAAAAATTCTTCGGAAACCCTGCTGTTTATATCGAAAAATATCTTGTCAATCCAAGACACATTGAAGTTCAGATTTTAGCCGATAAATTCGGCAATGTTGTTTATCTCGGTGAAAGAGACTGTTCAATTCAAAGACGTCATCAGAAACTTGTCGAAGAAGCGCCTTCTCCCGCTGTCAGCGAAAAAGTCCGTGAAAAACTCGGAAGAACAGCGGTAAAAGCCGCAAAAGCGGTAAAATATGAAGGTGTCGGAACGGTAGAATTTTTGCTTGATAAAAACAATAATTTTTATTTTATGGAAATGAATACACGTTTGCAGGTAGAACACGGTATAACCGAAATGATTTCTAATGTCGATATCGTCAGAGAGCAGATTAATATTGCGGCAGGCAAATCAATATCCGTTTCGCAAAGAGATATTGAATTAAGAGGACATGCCATTGAATGTCGTATTAATGCCGAAGACCCCGACAGAAACTTTTTGCCTGCAGCGGGACAAATTAACGGCTACGTTGCCCCGGGCGGTTTTGGTGTCAGAGTTGATTCTCATGTTTATTCGGGATATACAATCCCGCCTTATTACGATTCTTTGATAAGCAAAGTAATGTGCTGGGCGCCTACAAGAGAACAGGCACGCAGACGTATGTACCGTGCGTTGAAAGAATATGTTATTACGGGTGTTAAAACGACCCTGCCTTTTTATCAGGATTTAATTGAAGACCCCGTTTTTTCACAGGGAAAATTTGATACGGGCTTTCTTGAAGATTATAATAATAGAAAGGCTCAAAATAAGCCTGAATAAAATCTTATCAATATAAAGGGAGATAATGAAAAAGTTTTTGGGTTTATTGTTAATTTTCTGTATGCTGCAAGACTTTGCAATGCCTGTTTTTGCTGATGTCTGGAAGGGACATGCGGAATATACCGATGTTTCGGAAGATGAAAAACAGGAAAAAATTTTTACGGGCAAGGTTGATAAGATTGAAAATCAGGAAATCGTCAAAATGGTTGTTACACAGGTTTTGCAGGGCGGAACGACAATGGAGGGCGATGAATTTTTTGCCGAAGTTTCGAGTGATGTTGAAGGCGAGGGCGGTGTTTTGCTTCCCGTCGGCACATTGGCTCATGGTACGGTCAGAAATATTGTTGATGCTAAAAGAGGCGGACGTGACGGCTGGATTGAGGTTAAATTTGATTCTTTAATTACCCCCGACGGACGAGAAATACCTGTTGAAGCAACAATGACAACTAAAAAATCCGTTCCGAAAGCCGTTGCAAAGGCGGTCGGTATTGATACGGCTTATACCGTTACAGGCAGTCTGGTCGGCGGCGTAACAGCGTTAAATGTACTCGGTTTAGAGGCGGCAATTGCGAGCCACGGATATACTATTTTGGGCGGTCTTGCGGCAGGCGCGGTTATGGGCTTGGGCTTGAGTCTTGTTCGTAAAGGTAAGGGTGTTTTGATTTCAAGAGGTGATGAAATTAAGGTTACAATCCAGACAGAAATGGAATTGCCCGTAATGCACAAAGATGCCTTTAAACAGGAGGAACAGTTTTATGACGGTTTAGATGTTGATATTACTGACCTTTGGCTTGTGAAAGATCCGTTTGGAATAAGAAATACTTTTCAGATAACTATGGTTGTTTCAAATCGTTCAGACCATGATTTTTCTGCTTTTGATGTTGCCGTTGTAAATGATATGCAGAGAAAATTTTACCCGTCACTGTTTTTTAAAGACGCTATGCCTTTTTCTAAAATGAAAAAGGGAACAAAAGTTTCGGGCAAACTTTATTTTTCCGTTGACGACCCTAACAGACCTCACTGGCTTGTTTTTTATGACAGATTTTCAAGAAAACCGCTTGCAAAAATTTCTATTGACAATGCAAAAAAGAATCTGAATATCGATTTCAGCAAAAAACGCAAAAAGGCAAAAAAGAAGTAGAAGAACAAATTGTCGTCAGCCTATTTTGAGCGGACTAAAATATGTTCTTCTTATTTTAAGAACAAATTACAGTTCTTCTGCAATTCTTGTCAGGCAAGCCTGTTTGCTTCTTGTCCATTCACGATAGGAAATTCTCATTACTTTCATTCCCGAACGTTCAAGAATTATCTGCTTTTTAATCGGCGAGAAATTCGTTTTTGTTTCATCGGGAACGCCGTCACATTCAATTGTAACAGACTTTTTGCCGTCCTTTGAAGTTACGAGTAAATCGCATTTAAAGCCTGCCGTTTCATATCCGCCTTTAACATCAAAACCGTTATTTTCGAGTTCCTCTGCAATTTCTCTTTCAAAATCATTGTTAAAAGTGCTGATATAGCCGTTTGTTTCAACAAGATTTCTCTGTGCTTCGTAGGTTCTTATATGTTCAATGTAATTTCTCATAAGTCCCGGCTGGAAACTGTCAGGGTCTTTTGAGAGGAAAGAAATACATTTTTTTCTTGCTCTTGTAACGGCAACGTTAAACAGGTTAGGTTTTTGCAGGAAGGCAAGACTTTGTGCAAAACTGTTGTCTGCAATTGCCCAAGACATTATGATTATATCTCGTTCATCACCCTGAAACGTGTGTGCGGTACCGACATCAACCTGATGTCTTTGCAGGGTCGCATCTGAAAAGGACTTCATGAGTGATTTTTTGATTGCCTCAACCTGACTTCTGAACGGGGAAATAATGCCGACCGAAACAAATTTATGGTGTTTGTCTTTTTGTGCTTCTGCCTCGTCCGCAATAATTATTTCATGCAGTTTTTCAATAACCGCTTCAATTTCGGGAATATTTCTCGTTGCATCACCGTCAACTTTTCCAAGTGGTACACGGCAAAGTTCAAGAACCCTTGTGCTGTCGTCGTTCCGTTTCATAATACGGAGTCCGCCGCCGTAAAATTCTTTGTTGCTGAATTCAATAATCGGGGGCAGGCTTCTGAAATGTTCGTCAAGCAAAACAGGTGTCATACAGTAATATCCTGCCAAATCGAACATTGAATTTGTTCTGAATCTCCACATCAGACGATATTTATCGGGGATATCATACTGACTTAAAAAGGATTGTTCCTTTGCGTTTTCAAGGAAGGACAAATGTGGCAGTTGCTTGTCATCACCGACAATTACCGCTTTCTTTGCTCTGAATAAAATCGGAATACAACTTGCAATATCGCATTGAGATGCTTCATCAATGATGGCAACGTCAAAAAGCCCCGGTTTCATCGGTAAAGAACCTGATACTGCATAAGTTGTAACGCATTGACAGGGAAATGCTTCGAGCAGAGGTCTGAAATCTTCTTCCTCTAAAAGTCTGTTTTGAAGATTTTTCTTTCTTTCAACCAGTGCTTTTGTGTGGACAAAAAGTCTTTTGCGTTTCATGCTGTCTCTTAAAAGTCCTTTAAGGGCTTCTCTGCGGACATTTCTCAAGATGTTGATTGCAAGTGATTTTTGTTTGCTTTGCAAATCGTGAATTTCATCGGTCAGTTCGGTAATGTTTCCGAGTTTGAAAATATCTGCTTCAATTTTTGCCGCTTTTGCCGTTAATTCACATATTGCAAGTTCTTTTCGTATTTGTGTCAGATTTTCCCAATCGGGTTCAAAATCTACGAGTTTTAACAGTTTTCTTAGTTTGAAACAGTTTGTTTTGAGGTTGAATTTTGAGAAAAAGCCTTGTTTTTCCAGGTCTTTTTCTATATCATCAACAATCTTTTTCAGGTCATTAACTTCCTGAATATTTAGTTTTTTCCTTATAAAAACAGCTTTTTCTTCCTGTTTTTTATTTTTTTCGCTGATAACTTCGTGCCATTTTTCTTCAAGTGCAATAATTTCGTCGCAGCGTTTTTTTCGGTCGTTGATTTTTGCGTGCAAAAGTTTCATATCGTCAACCGTCACAAGCATTGCATCTTCAAAGCCTGAATCGAGGTCTATTTTGTTTGAGATAAGGTTTTGCAGTTTTGCGGATAAATCCCTCTGATAATTCAGACGGCCTGCTCTGAGTGCAAGATACGGCGCTCCGAGTTCATTTAATCTGTCTGCAATTACATCTGTTGCCTTATCCATTCTTGAAGCCACAAGAACGGTTTGACCGTTTGCAACAAGGTGCGAAACCAGATTGACAATGGTTTGTGATTTACCTGTTCCCGGGGGGCCCGAAACTGCAATGAGTGAATTGTTTTCAAGATTTTTAATTACATCTTCCTGTGAATCACTCAACGGCAGAGGTGTTACGGGGAAAAATGACGAAATCTCCTGATTAGGCATTTTTATATCCATTTTGCCTTTTCCCGCAAGATATTCTTCGTTGATTAAATTCAAAACGGTTTCTCTGAAAACACCGCTCGGCATTTCCGATATTTTTGTTAATTCGTGAAGTACACCCGCCGTAACATCGGGACGTTTTGTCAAAATTAAGGCACTTTGGTTTGTTATTGCTACTTTTTCAATCTTGCTTTTAATTTTATTTTTGTCCGAATCTTCATCATCGGGTGATTTTTCGCCGTTTTCAATGCCCTGTGAATCGTCGTAAACATCAACTTCGTGTTTAAGTTTGATATCAATATCGGGAATTAAAGATTTCAAGGTGGTTACAAAAATCTGAATACCTTCTTCCGTTAACGGCAGAGGCGGAACAACGTCTAGAATACCCTCAAGCATTTGTTCCGTTTCTTCTTCGTCATCGCTTTTTGCCATTAATGCCGTAAGAGCGCCCGTATTGACGGATAAAACTTCGTCTTGCAGGGTGCATTTTATGTATAGTCCGTCACGTTCAAGTCTGCATGGCATATATAAAAGAGGTGTTAAAAACTCGTTGTATTTGCGGCTTTTACTGTTTTTGCCCGCCAAAAACAAATATCCGTATATTAAATATTTGTCTTTTTGTCCGTTTTCGGACTGAATCATCAATTCCGTAATGTTGCTGTTAGAACCGTCAAACAAAACGGGTTCGCCGAAATCGGTAAAAAGTCTTTCCGTCATTGGCAGTTTTGATTTGCTTTTACTGTCTGCAAGATGTTCTTCCCGCAAAAAAATCCATTTGTTGTCTTTATCCTGTTTAAGATTGCGGAAGGTGGAACTTTTTACTTCTTCTCTTACACAATCGTGGAGATACAGACTTAATCTTTTTATAAAACTGTTATGAAAAGCCGAATTTAACAGTTTTGTTGCCTCTTGAAGCATATTTTTTCCTCAGTTTACGGGTTATCTACAATTATACCCATAATGATTTTAATGCACTTTTGAGGGTTGATAAATCAAACGAAAAAATGATTTTATGTAAAAGGCCGATATATCCCGCATGGTTAAACTGTTCTTCAAAGTATTTTTTATTGGAAGTTATAAACTTCCACATTTCGCCTCTGATGAGGAAATTGTTTCTTATGTAATTTTTTTGTGTTCCTTTTTTCAGGTATCTGTTGCTTCCTGTCATTTTGTTTGCAAGCGAATAATTTGAAGAATGTCGTCTGTATGCGTATAAGGGTGCATTAATCAAAGCGCTTGAGCCGATTATGTGGGCAAAGGAAAATATAAATTTGTCTGCCGTAATTTTTATTTCAGACGGATTTTTTAGTTTTAAAAGCATTTCGCAGACAGATTTTCTTATAACGGCAGAGGTTGAAGGCGACCAGTACCACGTTGCAAAAGGGTACTTTTTGTTGCTTAAAAATTTTACGTCAAAATCTTTTTCTTCAAATTCACAGGAATACATTTTAGGGTCAAATTTAATATTTTCGGTAAAATCGGCGGGCTTATGAAACGGGCAGTCTGCGGACATAAACGAGTGAACCACCCCTTTTTCATCAATTTCAATTTGCCTTGCGCTTGTCATTGCTACTGTTGTATGCAGATGTGTATTGATATGTGCTGCCGCAAATTCGGCAAACAGAACATCATCGCCGTCTGTTAAGGTTACAAATTCACCGTCGGCATTTTTAATTCCCTCTAAAAAAGATGCAAGTTGACCGATATTTTTGTTGTTTCTTAAGATTTTTATGCTCATATCGGAATTTTGCACGGCAAATTTTTCAACAACTTCAAGACTTTTATCCGTCGAACAATCGTCAACCACAATCAGTTCTTTGTTTACCCACGATTGTTCCTTGATACTCAAAAGACATTCTTCAATAAACTGTTCTTTGTTGTAACAGGTTACGATAAATGAAATTTTGGGGGCAAAAAATTCGATAGACACTTTAACCTCTTGTTTTTATTATAATCAATAAATGAAAAATTTTCCAATATACAGTTTTTTATCTTATATCGGCAAATATCGGATTTATAAAATATTTTAAGTTATATTTTACGACAATTTTATGTTATATTGTTGCAATAAACAAAAGAATTTGCCTTTTGCAAAAATCAACGTTATTTATATCTCAAAATCAGTAAAGAACAATTCAAGATGGCATATTGCAAACACTCAACAAATACTTTAAGTTTTCATCAGGACAATGTAAGGTTTTGCACAACTTTACAGGAAGGCCCCGTTATATCGAATTACAGGGAAAATGCCGAACAATTGGCAGAACTTATTATTGATGCAAAAAGGAAGGCTTTTGAAGAAGTCCCCGCAGAATGCAGTGATTGTATTTACAGAGTGCAGGAAGAACCAACCGAAAAGAAAATAACCAGAATTGATTTATTCTATTGGTATCATTGTAATTGCGGCTGCTTTTACTGCTCCTACCGTGATAAAACAAAGGGCAGATTCAGTGATGAAGTTCTTGAAGGAAATTCTCTGATATATCAGACGGTCAAAAATTTATATGCAAGAGATATGATAAGCAGGGAAAATCTTTTTGTAGTCTGGGGTGGCGGAGAAGTCGGTGTTTTAAAAGAGTTTCCTCAATTAATGGATTTGTTTCTGAAAAATAATGTAAACTTTATCTGGTGCGAAACATCTGCCGTCAGATATTCCGATTCGATTGCCAAAATGCTCGAAAGAGGGAAAGGCGGTATGACGGCTGCCGTTTGCTGCGGTTCCAGAGATGTTTACAAAAAAATCAAACAAAGAGATAAATACGAACAGGTTATGCAAAATTTGGCAAAATACGTCCGTTCTGCAAATAAATATAAGGATAACAAAAAAAATCCCGAAAATGTAATCTCGAAATTTATAATTCTTGAAGGTTTTAACAACAATAAAAATGAAGTTGAAAAATGGGTTCTCGAAAGTAAAAAATACGGTCTGAAACGTATTGAAATCAGTATGGAATTTTGCTGGGGCATTCACACTAAAAAAGGTCAGCCGATTGAAGATTATAATTATGAATTGTTCGATTATGCCGAAAAAATGTGCAAAGACGAAGGACTTGCCTTTAACAGAAACGATACATCCGCAAGATTAATGGAGCAGGGCATATATTAAAGTCATTTTTACAATATAGCCGTAACATTTTATTGTTTTTGTAATAAAATAATAATGAATAGTAATGAAAACAGAGTGAAAATTATGTCAGAAGAAAAAAAAGAATATAAAGACACGTTAAATTTGCCTCAAACGACTCTTGAAATGAGAGCAAATGCAATCAATAAAGAACCCAAAACTCAATTATGGTGGGAAGAAAATAACGTCTATGAGAAAAACCTCGAACAAAGAGATAAAACAAACAGATTTGTTTTGCATGACGGGCCGCCGTATTTAAGTTCAGAAAAAATTCACGTAGGAACGGCTTTAAACAAGATTTTAAAGGATATTTTAATCCGTTATAAGTCGCAAAGAGGGTATTATGCACCATTTGTCCCCGGGTATGACGGGCATGGTTTGCCGATTGAAAATGCCGTTGTCAAAAAGGTAAAAGGCGGCAGAGAAGCCTTAACACCGCTTGAACTTCGTGAAAAATGCAGAGAATTTGCAAAGAAAAATCTCGACGGTCAGGAAAAAGAATTTCGCAGATTAGGTGTTCTCGGTAATTGGGCAAACCCTTATTTAACAATTAAGCCCGAATTTGAAGCCGAACAGGTAAGAGTTTTCGGAGAAATGTATGAAAAAGGATACATCGAAAAGGGTTTAAAACCTGTTTACTGGTGTGCCTCCTGCGAAACTGCTCTTGCGGAAGCCGAAGTTGAATATGCAGACCACACTTCAACCTCAATTTATGTAAGATTTTTATTTAATGATGATGACCGAAAGAAAGTATATGAAAAGGCAAATATTACTTCTGACAAGCCTTTATATGCGGTTATCTGGACTACAACTCCCTGGACAATTCCGTCAAACCTCGCAATATCAATGAATGCAAGATTTGAATATTCGATTTTTGAACTTGACGGAGAAAATTACGTTGCCGCAACAGACCTTCTTGGAATGTTTTTACAGGGTATTCACAGAGAAGAAAGCGAAATCAGCGTAATCGGCAGACTCGTCGGTAAAGATTTTGAACTGATGAATACAAAACACCCGTTGTATGACAGAAATTCCGTTATAATCTGCGGCGACCACGTTACGTTAGATGCAGGTACGGGCTGCGTTCACACTGCCCCCGGACACGGTCTTGAGGACTGGGAAGTCTGCTGTAAATACGGCAACATCAAAACTTTATCACCTTTAAATGAAAAAGGTGTCTGGGTAAAAAGCGAAGATTTTGACGATGAGGATTTAATCGGTGTTCCTTATTACAAAGGAAATTCAATCGTTATCGAAAAATTAACGGCGGCAAAGGCATTGATGGCGGCAGGTGATATAACCCACAGTTATCCGCACTGCTGGAGATGTAAAAACCCCGTAATGTACAGAGCCACTGCGCAGTGGTTTGTAAAAGTCGATAAATTCAGAGAACAAACTCTTGATGCGATTAAAAAAGTTCACTGGATTCCCGCTTCGGGCGAAGCAAGAATTTCTAATATGGTGGAAAACCGTTCGGATTGGTGTATTTCCAGACAAAGAGCATGGGGTGTTCCTATTCCCGTTTTCTATTGCAAAGATTGCGGAAAGCCGATTGTAACAAAAGAAACTATCGAAAAAGTTGCTCAAATCTTTGAAAAAGAAAGTTCTGACGCTTGGGTAAAATATTCCGCAAAAGAATTGTTACCTGACGGCTTTACCTGCCCCGAATGCCACAGTGAAAACTTTGAAAAAGAATCCGATATTATGGATGTTTGGTTTGATTCGGGCGTTACACACAGAGCGGTTGTAGAAGCGAGAAAAGACGAACTTTGTGAACTTCCCGTTGATTTGTACCTCGAAGGTTCTGATCAGCACAGGGGCTGGTTCCAGTCATCTTTGCTGACGGCAATTGCAACAAAAGGAATTGCGCCTTACAAAGAAGTTTTGACTCACGGTTTTGTTTTCGGTGAAGACGGAAGAAAAATGTCAAAATCTCTCGGAAATTATATCAGACCCGATGATATTATCAAGAATTACGGTGCCGATATTCTGAGATTGTGGGCGGCATCGGTTGATTACAGAAACGATATCAAAATCGGTGATAACATTATCAAACAGCTTTCGGAAATCTTTAAAAAGACGAGAAATACGGCAAGATTTTTGCTCGGCAATCTTTACGATTTCGACCCCGCAAAAGACTATGTTCAGTATGAAGATTTGCTGCCGCTTGATAAATTTGCACTTCACAAATTGAATGAACTTATTGTAAATGTAACGGAAGCCTTTGAGGCTTATGAATTTTACAAGTATTTCCAATGTCTGCAAAACTTTGCGGCAGTGGATTTAAGCGCTTTTTATCTTGATATCGTAAAAGACAGACTTTATACTGCGGGTAAAAAATCGCTTTCAAGACGTGCCTGCCAGACTGTTTTGTATGAAATTTGCTCGGCATTAACAAGAATTTTGGTTCCCGTAATGCCGCATCAGGCAGAAGATATCTGGCAAAACACACCTGCCGCTCAAAAAGCAGGCAAGCCCGAAAGCATTATTCTTTCGGATTGGCCTGAAACTAACGACAAGTGGAATAATCCCGATATTGAAGCCGACTTTACACAACTATTAAAACTTCGTGAAACAGTTACAAAAGCCATAGAAGTTTTAAGAGGAAATAAAGTTGTCGGAAGTTCTCTTGAAGTTTCCGTAACCGTAACGGGTGACAACAAAGATTTGCTTAATAAGTATGCAAAAGATTTGAAATCAATCTTTATTACATCGCAGGCAATTGTTTCAGATGAAAAACCTGAAGATGTGCTGAATGAACATACCGAACACGGTTTTACGGCTTATGTTTCAAAGGCAAAAGGACAAAAATGCGAAAGATGCTGGAAGTATTCTGAACTTTCAACAGAAGCGGGTTACGAAACAATTTGTCCCGATTGCGTGGAAGCAATTAAAGGTTAATAACTTTAAGTTCAAAATATAGAAGGGGCTTTACAAAGCCCCTTTCGAAAGTTCTGTCACCCTGAACTCGTTTCAGGGTTTGATTCATGTCTTTGCGAGGAGGTCAGAATGCCCGACGTGGCAATTCCGTTCCGAAAGTTCCGTCACTCTGAACTTGTTTCAGGGTCTGTCCAACGTCATTGCGAGGAACGAGCGAGCAGAGTGCGAAGTAAACACGTACGGCGGTGATGAAAACGGCGGAAGTGTTTACGTAGGCACGTTTATTGCGAGCGAAGTGAAATTAATTTGCCCACGTGGCAATCCAGCCGATAGGAAATTTTTAAAATTTTGAAAATATTATCGGTAGACTGAAGTCTACCCTACAAATGTCAGTTTGTAGGGTGCGAAAAGGTACGTTCGCACCAATTTTATAATTATTCTTTTCGGTGCAAACATTTCATTTTTTGCACCCTACCTACTGTATGTCATTCTGAGGCTTTGCCGAAGAATCCAGCCGATATTATGTATTTGTCAGAACCCTACCCTACTGATTTTTGGCTTTTTCTGTGAGTCCATTTATACCATATCAAAAACAACAGATAACAGGGCAAAACACCGAAAAATGTGAACACAAAAATCACAAATATATCTTTTATTGTATAAATATAATCAGGATTAG
>JAILHI010000058.1 GCA_024695865.1 Candidatus Gastranaerophilales bacterium | reverse complement strand
GCTTTTAAAATTATTCTCGCTGCATTTATTTTTGATTTATTGACTAATATAATTATACAAATCATTTATATTGAGCCTGACTTTTCATTAATAAAGATATTTACAAATTTTGAATTTGCACTTTGGTGCCAAGTTCTGACATTAGGGGGGCTTTCCACCTGTTATTTATCTTTGGCAATATGGCTAAAATTAAAAAATATAAAAAAAGCAGGTAGTAGGTAGGATGCAAAAAATGAAATGTTTGCACCGAAAAGAATAATTATAAAATTGGTGCGAACGTACCTTTTCGCACCCTACAAACTGATAATTAAAATTAAATATTAAAAATTGTAAATATGTATTTGTTGTAAGAAATTTAGTATTAATAGTTATTTCAAGGATTTTATAAAATTAGACAATTATATTTTTTATAATTTTAGACAATTTTTATTTTCCTCAACATTTAAATAAAAGTGAAAAAAATTACAGGAGGTTATTATGAAAAATGCAATTAATTTTGAAACAGTAAAGACAAATTATAATGTAAATACAAATACTGTATCAGCAAAAAAACAAGAAGAATCAAGACCGCAAATTAGTGAATCATATTCGACAAATGCGAGTGTAGCTATAAAAAATACAATGCTGGCTACAATTAATGTAAATAAACCTCAAGCAGAAACTGCAAATAAAGAGCTTAGGATTTATGACGGCAGATTAAATAATGCTCAAGGAAAAATGGTTAACGATAAGAGACATTATGAAGCAGGTGAATTTGTTAATACAAATACAACAATAATAAGAAGTGAAGATAGTTGTGAAACTTATCTTGATACAAATGTAAAAGCAGGCGAATTGGTTGTATTAGGAGATGATGGTTACAAAATGTCAACAGGAATGGATGGAGTTACAAACAGATTCCAGGCAGAAGCAAAGCAAGATCCTGATCACATAAAAGTTTCAGATTGTATAGTAAAATCCGGTGTAAGATTTAATGAAGTAGAAGAAAAATACGGTGACTACGCAATTATGGATGAAAACGGAGTTGTTAACTTTTACGATAAAGATGATAATAACATTGGTACAATGCAAGCAAAAATAAAAGAATAGTCTTTTTAAAAAATGGTGCGAAAACTCGCACCATTTTTTTTGCGAAATAAAATACATTCTCCAATAACATTTACCTTAAATTACATGTATCGTGTCAGTCCGTAGGGTGCAAAAAGCGATAGCGTTTGCACCAAAAATCTTGCAAAAATTCCACATGATAATATTTTACATCAGCAAACAAAAAAGACGGCTAACTGCCGTCTTTTCCGTATTTGAAATCAAAACTATTTTGTTTCTCCGGGGGGCAAGTCGCCGTTTACTACAGCCGCTTCCTCGCTGTCTAAATGAAATTCCTTACACAAGGTCTTGATAGCAAGTTTTTCATTGCCCTTATCAACAAGACAACTGATTTTAATTTCGGAAGTCGAAATCATCTTAATGTTGATACCGACATCAGCCAAAGAACGGAACATTGCTGCCGCAATACCGGGTCTGTCAACCATGCCCGCACCTACTATCGAAACTTTTGCTATCTGTTCGTCAACCAGAATGTCGCCCGTTTTGAGTTCATCTCTGATTTGTCTGCAAAGTTCGATTGCTCTGTCTTTGTCGTCTTTATTAACGGTGAAAGCGATGTCGTTCAAACCGTTTGTTCTTGCGTAAGACTGAATAATCATATCAACGCTGATATTGTTTTCGGCAAGTCTGCCGAATAATTTTGCCGCATAACCGGGGGTATCGGTAACGTTTGTAAGAACAATTCTTACCTGTGAAGTGTCTGCTGCCGTACCTGCTACGGGTTTATAAATTTCCATGTCATCGACTCCTAAAATTAATGTTCCGAGATTGTCTAAATTGAACGAACTGCGTACTCTCATCAAAACATTACACTGTTTTGCGGTTTCAACAGAACGGGGGTGTAAAACGTTTGCTCCGACTCTTGCAAGTTCAAGCATTTCCTCATAAGAAATCTGTTCAAGTCTTTGTACTGTCGGAACAATACGGGGGTCAGCGGTATAAACACCGTCAACATCGGTGTAAATATCGCATCTGTCAGCCTCAAGTGCTGCCGCTATGGCAACTGCCGAAGTGTCGCTTCCGCCTCTGCCGAGTGTCGTAATTTCAAAATCGGGTGTTATGCCCTGAAATCCTGCAATTACTACAATTTTACCTTTTTTGAGATGGCCTTTGATTTTTTCCGTTTTAACGTCCAAAATTCTTGCCATGCCGTGAACCGATTCGGTAATAATACCGACTTGAGAAGCATTCATACTGATTGCTTTTCCGCCCTCTGCCTGTATTGCCATTGCAAGAAGTGCTATTGATACCTGTTCCCCCGTTGATAAAAGCATATCCATTTCTCTGGGAGAGGGTGTAGGTGTAACTTCTTTCGCAAGGCTGACAAGATAATCCGTTGTATGTCCCATTGCGGAAACTACGACAACAACGTTGTTTCCGTTCTTCTGTTCACGCAAAGCGGCTCTTGCAACGTTGTGAATCTTCTGCGGATCTGCAACCGAAGTTCCTCCGAATTTTTGTACTATTATACCCACTTTATTCGCCTTCAACTGTTTTTAACGTTTCTTCAAGCCTTTGTCTTATGCCGTCTAACTTGTATTCCGTAGAATATTTGTCCGTTAACCTGTCGCAATATTCCAAGGCTTTGCTTATATTGTAATGCGAGGGCGAAAGTTGTGCAAGATTATCATAAGAAATCGTACTTATGTATAAGAAATCTCTCGTGTCATAATACTCTTTTGGCAGTGTTTGCAAGAGTCCTATTGCTTCCTGCGGTTTTTTGAGCGCATTTAAAACTTCTGCTTTTGTTAATATTGCTTCATAATATTGCGGGTTTATCTGAATTAATTTATCGAGTTTTTCAATAGCGTCCTGATACATTTCCTCTTTTACGAGAATTTGCGAATACAAATTGTTTATCTCAAAAGAGTCGGGAGCCTTTTTATATGCCGTTCTGATTTTTCTGAGCGCCTCTTTGTAATTTCCGAGTTGTATCAAAAGTTCAACGTAACCGATATAGGCTTCAATCAAATCGGGATTGTAGTCTATTGCTTTGGCATAATAATTTGCACATTCTTTGAAGTTATCAAGATTGTAATAACATTTTGCAATGTTGCAGTATAAGTGCAGATGTTTTCTTGAAACCTTTATGCAGTTAAAGTAGGCAAGCATAGAACCTTTGTAATCCGCCTGTTTGTAAAGGATATCGCCGATTTTTTCGTAAGCCTCGCCGTTGTTGCCGTTTATATCGACTATTTTTTGATACAGTTGCAAAGCAGGTGTCAAATTGCCGTCTTTCATATAGTTTTCGGCAAAATAAAACAGGTTAAGTTCATTATCTCTGTCAAGTTCAAACGACTGCAAAAACTTTTCTTTTGCCTCCGCATATCTTTCAAAAGTCTGTAAAGCAATGCCCCAATAGGTATAAAACTGTGCGTTGGTTTCGTTTCCTTTTGCGTGAGCGGAAAAACACATAAGACATTCTGCTTCCTTGCCGAGTTTTGCAAGACAAACACCCTTAACCATAATACTGTCCGAAAAATTCGGTTTAAGGCTGATAGAACGTTCCACATCTTCAAGCGCTTCTGCCGCTCTGTCGAGTCTGTATTTGCAAAGACCCATATATAAAAGAGTAATCGGGTTATCGGGTTTTATTGCATTTGCCTGTTCAAGATTTTCAAGCGCCTCGTCAAATTTGCCCAAATCACATAAGATAAGCCCCGTATAGTGCAGAGCAAGAAAATCCTGATGGTCTATCTTTAACGCATCTTTATATATTTCAAGCGCTCTGTATTTTTTACCCTTTTGTGCAAGCGCCGTTGCAAAGTTTGTTCTTACATCGGTATTATCGGGAGCAAGTTTGCAGGCTTTTTTGTAGTAATTTTCGGCATCTTTAAATTCGTCCTGCAAAATATAACACGATGCAATCAGCGAATAAGCAACTGCATTTGTATTATCCATTCTTATAGTTTTGAAAAAGTTTTGAAGCGCATCGGAATACAAACCCTTTTTCATTTTCACCTGTCCGAGATTTAACTGAACAATCGGTGATTTTGGCTGCATTAAAGCAGAAGTTTCAAGTTTTTCCAAAGCCTTGTCCAAATCCTCATTCTGCGACAGGTTTATGCCCCAGTTTGCGTATGCAAGATACGGAATAGATGCACTTGATGAGGCTGAATATTCGTTCAGCCTTTTATCAAACTGTTTTATTTTGGCTAAAATGACATTTATAAAGTTCTTCATTTTATCTCTCCTGCATAGCGGGCATTCAACTTTTCATACAAAACGGCATCGGTAATTTCCCTGAAAACACCTTCGCCGCCTCTTTTTTCCGTAATAATGATATCGGGAATGCTTTTGACCATAAAATTTGAATTGGGAACGGTAACTTTAACACCGACAAAATTTAACGACTGAAAATCGTTTACATCATCGCCGACATATAAGATATTTTCGGGCTTAAGATTGTTTTCTTCGGCAAGTTGTTTAACAAGAGGAAGTTTATCTTTTATCCCCTGAAAAACTTTCATATCGGGGAATTTTCCCGCCAGATACTTAACGGCTCCTGCTTCTTCACCCGTAATTATTGCAACCTTTATCCCTGCCATAAAAACAAGGGCTATGACGAGTACATCGTGATAATTTATCCTTTTGGAAACTCTGCCGTCCTCGTCAATAATACCCGTTCCATCGGTAAAAACTCCGTCAAAATCGGAGATTATCAGTTTTATATTGTCAAATCTTCGTTCAAACTTCATAACAATCCTCTGCTGAGAGTAATTTTACCATAAATAATTATTTTTACATACTAATATTGATTTTAATTTTTTCTTATGGTTAAATTTATTTGCTGGTATGCGTTTTACCTCAAAGACTCATACTCGCGGCTAATCAACGGTTAAAACCGTGTAATTCAAATAATAAAGGTCAAGTATTTATTATTTGCGGTCACAACATTAAAATAAGGAGAAATAACCGAATGGTTAAAATTAAACTTAAAAGAATGGGTTACAAGAAAAATCCTTTATACAGAATTATTGTAATCAATGCTACAACAAAACGTGATGGCGCTCCTATTCAGCAATTAGGACACTATAATCCGAAAACAAAAGAAATGAAACTTGACAAAAAGGCAGCACTTGACTGGATTTCAAAGGGTGCACAACCTACAGAAACCGTTAAATATTTAATCAACAATGCTACCGAAGAAGGTACTTTGAACTACAAACCTTCAACAAAAGAAAAATTATCCAAAAAAGCTATGGCAAAAGCTGCCGCAGAAAAGGAAGCTGCTGAAAAAGCCGCTGCCGAAGCTGCTGCTGTCGCTGAAGCTGCAAAGGCTGAATAGTCACTTTTGGAAAACAAAGGCCGCTTGTAACAAAGCGGCTTTTTTAATTTAAAAATTATGCAGAAAATTTACGTCGTAATGCCCGATAAACACCCCTATTCCCTTTGTGCAAAAAGTTTTGCCAAGGGTTTTAAACATGCGGGTTTTTTCGTCGAAAAAGAAAATTCCTCAAAACTTGATAACGAACATGTTTTGGATTTCAACCCCGACATTGTTATGTGTTTTAACTTTGCAGAGTTAAAAGACGGTCTGCTGGATAAAATTTATCAAAAAAACAATGATTGTATTTTCATTTTTGACTTTTTGGCTGCCTTAAATAAAAAACAGGAAAAGAAAAATCTTGAACTGCTCGATAAATTTCAGGGTAAAAAACTTGTGTTTACGGCAGACAAAACAAATTTAAACGTTTTTTCCGATGCAAAATATCTGCCGAACGGTATTCATTACAGACGTTATAAATCGTCTTATCAGGGCTATTCAAACGGTATTACGATACTGTCAAACCCCGATAACATAAACGTTTTAAAAGTGATTACAGATTTGTTGGCAGAATTTGGAAAAATCAGTATTTATGCGGACGAAGTGGATTATATGAACAGTCTTGATAACGAATTGTGGAGTGAAATTGAAAATCCCGAACTCAAAAATTTGTTCAGAGATTCTTATGTTTCAGATATTGCAGATGAAAAATCAAGAGCAGAGGTTTTATCAACAAGTTTTGCAACCGTTGTTCCCGCAACAAGAACGGTAAACGGTATCGATTTCAGAATACTCGAAGCCGCAGCATCTTCCGCCTTTGTGATTTGCGAAGAAAATCCCGAAGTTATAAGATTGTTTGATGTCGGCAGAGAAATTGAAACCTACAAAACAACGGAAGAATTAACCGAAAAAATAAAACTTTATTTAAAACATCCGTCTTTTGCCCGTACGATTGCCGATAACGCAAGACGGGCGGCTGTTAACAACCATGCAATAAGCGACCGTATCAGAAAGATATTTACTATAATTAAAAAAGAATTTAAAAAAACAGGGGAAGAAAATGGCTAAAATACTTGTTATTGATGATGATGCTTCGGTTAACGAACTTGTCAAAATTAATCTTGAACTTTCGGGTTATACCGTAATTTCGGCAAACGACGGCATTTCGGGTTTTACCATGGCAAAGCAGGAGCAGCCCGATTTAATAATTTTAGACGTTATGATGCCCGATGTTGACGGTTATACCGTTGCAAAAAGAATAAGAGAAAACAGCCTTATCAAAGATACTCCCATAATCATGCTGACCGCTCTCGGTATGCTTGACGATAAAGTCAAAGGCTTTGATTTGGGCGTGGACGATTATCTCGTTAAACCTTTTGAAATAGAAGAATTAAAAGTCAGAGTACGTGCGCTTTTAAAACGTACCGACAAAATTCCGCAATCCGTTGCAACAAAAGAAATTTTGCAAATGGGCGATATAACTCTGCTCCCCGAAACCTACAGCATAAAAATCAAGGACAAAATCGCAAAGGTTACACCTATTGAATTTGATATAGTTAACCTGCTTATGCAGAATTACGGCAATATGGTTTCGGGCTCAAAAATTCTTACGGATATCTGGGGCTACAATCCCGATGATGATGTTGAAACTATACGTGTTCATATAAGACATATAAGAACAAAATTAGACAAGATTTCGGACGGAAAAGAGTATATAGAAACAATCTACGGCGGCGGTTACAGACTCATTCCCGAAGGTGTTGAAAAGAAAAAGAAACAGGCCCGTAAGTGAAAAAAATTAAAGTTTTTTTTATCATAGTTTTTATACTGTTTCCCTGTATAGGATTGATAAATTATTTTGCCAATCCTTTCGGGGTTTTTGACACAAATACATCTTTCACAAGTTATAATACCAAATTTGAAAGATATACCATCTATCCCGAATTAAAACTGAAAGATGAAAAAGCCGATTATGCGATTTTCGGCTCCTCAAACACCAATACTTATGTAAATACGGAAATGTTCAAAGAGGCTACGGGAAAAACCTTCTATGATGTTTCTATATTGCGTTGTACTTTTCTGGAAATGTACTATCTGATAGATGCTTATTATAATCTTTACCCTGATGAAAAAATGATTATTTCTATTGAATTTGATCCGTTAAACGATGAGCCGGAGGCTTCGGTTTTAGATAAAATGACAAAAGACACTTTGACCTCTGATGAACTTACTTTTCTCCTCTTTTCTCAAAATGCCGTGATTAGTTCAGTAAAAATGATTTATGATTACTTAAATATGCAAAAACAAAACATTAAGTCGGCTTTAAAAAGAAATAAATATACAAAAAATCTTCCATTTATAAAAGATTATAAATATTGTTACCGGAAAAATGAAAAACAACCCAGATTAAGATATGATGATTGGAATACCAGAAAAATAAACAAGAAGAATTTTATAACTATTTCAAAAATAAAAAAATATGTTGATAACAAAAAGATAGATGCGATATTTTATATGAATCCGCTTAATGCCTATGCCATAGCCGATATTTATATGTCAGGCACCTACGGAGAAATAGAAAAGGCAAAAAGAGAACTTGTTAAAATAACCCCTTTTTATGATTTTTTATACGTTTCAAAATATAATGACAAACCTGTTTCCACAAAAAACCTTTATTGGCGTGACCCTTTTCATGCAGAGGACAAACTCGGTGTAATTATGATAAAATCTATGTTGTCCCCAAAACGAACCTACGGTGTTCTTGTTACAAAAGACAATATTGAAAGTGTTTTAAGACGGGAAAGATTTTTTCTTGAAGAATTTCTTGATAAACACAAGACAACTGTTAAAAAATACAGAAGTTTTGAAGACGAAGATTATACAGAATCTTATGAACTTGTCTGTGAATAATTTTTATTACAAAATGTTACGGGTTTTGTAAAGTTGTTTGTAAGTTGTATTATGATTGATTTTTACGGAATTGGTGTCTGCAAAACACTTGATTTTGTTAGGGTTAATGATTTTCGCTCAAAACGCCCGCCGTTATTGCGATTTCACTTGCAATACTTAATAAACTTTTGTTAAGTATCAAATTGTAAAAATTAATTTTTTTTTGATTTTCTCATGAATAAAAGGTTTAGGATAATTTTTAAAATTTTAAAGAAATATTTACTTTTTTTATAGGTATTTTTATTTTGCCATTGTAATATAATTGAGTAAATGAGATTTGGAAAACATGTTGTCCTAATTTGTGGGTAAGTAAGTTCGGGATAACCAAAAAAAATAATTGAGGAGATTTATTCAATGCAAAATTCAGCAAATAAGAATATAACTGCACCCGATAACAGCCAAAACGAAGAAATGTTATCAAATGCAAAAAAGATTTTGTCGGGCGAAAATAACACCTTCACCCCTCAAATTCTTTTGGATATGCAGATTTTGAACGAAAATAAAATCTGTATCGTAAAGAAAGACGGTACGCTTGAAAAGTTTAACATTCAAAAGATTATAAATGCCGTATCAAAATCAGCAAACAGAATGTTGATAAAATTCAACGAAAGCGAACTGAACAAAATCAGCAATCTTGTAAAAGAACAGATTCTTGTATTAAACAAGACAAATGTTGATATCAAAGAAATTCACGGTATTGTGGAAAATGCTCTTGATGCCGTTAATCCGAAAGTTGCAACAAGTTACAGAAATTACAGAAACTACAAAACCGAATTTGTTCACATGCTTGATAAAGTTTTCAGAGAAAGCCAAAAGATTATGTATATCGGCGACAAAGAAAACTCAAATGCGGATTCTGCTTTGGTATCAACAAAACGTTCTTTGATTTTCAACCAGTTAAACAAGGAATTATACAAACAGTTTTTCCTTAACGTTGATGAACTTCAGGCAATTCGTGACGGATATATTTATATACACGATATGTCGGCAAGACGTGATACAATGAACTGCTGTTTGTTCAATGTCGGTGAAGTTTTAAGAGGCGGCTTTGAAATGGGCAACCTCTGGTACAACGAACCGAAAACTCTTGACGTTGCCTTTGACGTAATCGGCGACATCGTAATGGCTGCAGCAAGCCAGCAATACGGCGGCTTTACCGTTCCCGAAGTTGACAAACTTCTTGCTCCTTACGCTCAAAAATCTTTTGATAAAAACAAAGAAAGATATATTTGCATGGGCTTGTCAATGGAAAAGGCTCAGGAAGAAGCAATGAAAGACGTTGAAAAAGATTTTCAGCAGGGATTTCAGGGCTGGGAATACAAGTTCAACTCGGTAGCATCAAGCAGAGGCGACTATCCGTTCATCACAATGACAATGGGCTTAGGCACCGAGCCGTTTGAAAAAATGGCATCTTTGATTATGCTCAAGACCAGAGAAAAAGGACAGGGCAAAAAAGAAAACAAAAAACCCGTTCTTTTCCCGAAAATTGTATTCTTATATGATGAAGAACTTCACGGAGAAGGAAAACAAAATTATGACATTTACAAGGCGGGCGTTGAATGTTCAAAAAGAGCAATGTACCCCGACTGGTTGTCCTTAACGGGTGAAGGTTACGTTGCATCAATGTACAAAAAGTACAAGAGAGTAATTTCGCCTATGGGTTGCAGAGCCTTCTTATCACCTTGGTTTGAAAGAGGCGGAATGACTCCTGCTGATGAAAACGACAAACCTGTATTTGTCGGAAGATTTAACATCGGTGCTGTCAGCCTGCATTTGCCTATGATTTTGGCAAAAGCAAGAAAAGAAAACAAAGATTTTTACGAAGTTCTTGATTACTATATGGAATTAATCAGAAAAATTCACATCAGAACTTACGAATATCTCGGCGAAATGAGAGCATCGGTCAACCCGCTTGCATACTGCGAGGGTGGTTTCTTAGGCGGTCACTTAAAACCGTCTGACAAAATTAAACCATTGTTAAAGGCTGCAACGGCATCTTTCGGTATTACTGCTCTGAATGAATTACAGGAACTTTACAACGGAAAATCACTTGTTGAAGACGGTCAGTTCGCTCTTGAAGTTATGGAATACATCAACAAGAAAATCCAAAAGTTCAAAGAAGAAGACGGCAATTTATACGCAATCTACGGCACACCGGCAGAAAGACTCTGCGGTTTGCAGGTTGAACAGTACAGAAACAAATACGGTATTCAGGAAAAAGTTTCAGACAGAGGATACGTTTCAAACAGTTTCCACTGCCACGTTGCAGAACATGTAACACCGATTGAAAAACAAAATCTTGAAAAACGATTCTGGGATTTGTTCAACGGCGGAAAAATTCAGTATGTAAAATATCCTATTTCCTACAACACGGAAGCGGTTGAAACGCTTATTCACAGAGCAATGGAAATGGGCTTCTATGAAGGTGTTAACTTATCTCTCGCATACTGCGATGATTGCGGACATCAGGAATTGTCAATGGACGTTTGCCCCAAATGTGGCAGCAGAAATCTGACAAAAATCGACAGAATGAACGGATACTTGTCCTATTCAAGAGTAAACGGCGACACTCGTCTTAATGAAGCCAAAATGGAAGAAATTGCAGACAGAGTGAGCATGTAAAATGAATTACCATAACATAACAAAAGATGATATGTTAAATGGTGACGGTTTAAGAGTCGTATTGTGGGTTGCAGGCTGCACCCACCAATGCGCAGGCTGCCAAAACCCGATTACGTGGGATTTGGCAGGCGGTCTGCCTTTTGATGAGGCTGCCGAAAACGAATTGTTTGAGGAAATGAAAAGACCTCACGTTTCCGGCGTAACTTTCAGCGGCGGCGACCCGCTGCACCCGTTCAACCGCAGTGAAGTTTTCAGACTTATGGAAAAAAGCAAAAAACTTTTTCCCGATAAAACGGTTTGGGTTTATACGGGCTTTTTATGGGAAGATTTGAAAGACATTCCCGAAATGAAATATGCCGATGTACTTGTTGACGGCGAATTTGAAAAGGATAAGAACCACAATAATCTCCATTGGGTAGGCAGTTCAAACCAAAGGGTTATCGACGTCCAAAAGTCGCTAAAAGAAAATACCGTCTGCCTGCATGAATAAAGAATCAATTAAAGAATATTGCAGAAATAATATTTTTGTCTTAATTACAGGCATATTTTATATTATTTCTGCAATTTTTGTATTTCCTGTTTGTTATATTTTGGGTTTTATGGCAACAGGTGCAAACGGTAATCTGTTAATTGCCTTTTGGCTTTTATCCTGTCCTGTAATATTAATTTTAATTCCCTTATTAACAATATTTTTCAAAAAGAAAATTTTACTTTTAATTCCTGTTATTACACATCTGCTACCTGCGATAATATTTTGTTACATCGTTGCAGGTGATTAAATTTTTCATTTTTTGTAAAAACGAAAAATTTTTTGCATACAATGTCCGTATCTGACGTATTGGTAATTATAATTATAAAATAAAGTGAGATTGTAGGGTAGACTTTAGTCTACCACAATATTTTCAATTTAATATATTTTCTATCAGCCGGATTGCCACGCTCACTTTGTTCGCTCGCAATAACGCTGTGTTTACACAAAAAATATGCAGTTGAAGTTTCTTTTCAACTGCATATTTATAGAATTGATACTATAAGTATCTTTTAGAATGACAGATTGTATTCCGTTCCGTCTGCAAATTTAACGTTAAATTTGAGCGGTTTCGGGTCATCTTTATATTTCAGAACCAATATTCTCATATTTGCCTTCGGTTTTAATTCGTAATTTACAGGTAATGCGTTGGTAAATCTTTTTGATTCAGCCGTAATTCTTGCCAGTCTTACCCAGTTCGGAACACTGCATAATACTGATGTACCTGCCGTTAAAACAAGTACGGGAGGAAAAGTTCCGACTGTATCAATCAAATCAAGCCTGTCCAAATCAACAAAAGATTCCGTTGTTACGTCTTTAAGACCGGCAAGTCTTTCACTTGTTGCGGTGACAGTTGCTTTTGAAGTGTTTTTATTTACTAAAATATATTCAAAAGCGTGAACATATTTGTTTTCCTTTTGTTTCAGACGATATTCTCTTTGGATAATAGAAATTTTTGAAGTTTCGTCATAATAACTTGAAATATCGACACAATCCAAATCAATCGGCTCAGTATCGGGTGTATAAGGGAATACCGATGTTTTTTTGTTGCCCTCTGCCATTTTGTTGTTTAATTTTTTCATACCTGTTTTGAGCGGTTTAACCAAATCAGGAGAAATATAGAAGTTGCCTAATTTATTTTTTCTTGCCAGAGTAAAGAAATCAAATTTATATTCTTTCAAAGCATCCTTGTCTTCTAACTGTACAATTTTATAACCGCTTTGTTTGAACATTTCTGTCATTTCATTTTTTTCAACATTGTATTTTTCGTTTGCAACAACATAAATATTCGTATGTTGTTTAGCAGGATATAATCTTACAAAATAAGTGCAGTTAGGATCGGTATAAATATAAGCATTACTAACATCTTTTAACGGTAAAAATTTGTCATTACCTTGATATTCCTCAATAGCAGTATTTATTTCATTAGTAAGTTGTCTGATGTTTACATTTTTTACCTGATATCCGTAAAAATTCTTTGTGATATCTGCAAAAACAGTATTTGAATTTGCAAAGATTATCAGTAAAAACAAAACCAATAACTTAAATATCTTTTTCATTTTTATCCTTTCTTTATTTTATTGTTCTCCGTCTGCGTCCATATTTTTCAGATATAATTCTTCAATCAAAACGCAGGTGTCTGCAGCAATTGCGGGAGCAAAAATTGCACCTACCGCACCGAAGTATTTTGCACAGACAAATAAGAAGATGTAAATAACAATCGGGTGTAAATCCATAAATTTACCGAAAACATAGGGTTTTACAATATTGTTTTCAGCAATTTGTGCGATTGCAAAAATAATCGCTGTCAAGATTACAATAGTCCAGCCGAGTTTATACACTACTGCAATACAAATAACCAATGCAATTGCAGGGCCGACAATAGGAACAATATCCAAAACGGCAGAAATACAACCCAAAATAATGGCTGAATCAACCTTTAACAACATAAGACCGATAATCATAATCAAGCCGACACTTGCTGATGCAATAAACTGACCTGATACAAATCTGCTGAGTTTTGATTCTGATATATCTACGATTTCTCTGATTCTGCCTCTTGATTTGCTGGGGAAAAATCTTAAAACCGCATTTAAGAGTTTTTCTCTGTCTAAAATTAAAAAATACGTAAAAATCATTGCTACAAAGATGTATAATCCGCCTTTGGAAATACTTGTGATAGAAGCAATCAAACCGCCTGAATTTGCAAATTCCTGAACAACGGGTGAATTTGTAAAATAATCTTTTGCCTGATCAACATACTGAGGATATTGAGCAGCCAAATGAGCGATTTCTTTTCCGCCGATAAATATAATGGGGAGAAACATTAACAATATTCCGCCGACAAATCCGCCGAAAACGACCGTTGCCGCAACTTGTCTACTGCATTTCTTCTCTAATTTATCAACTATCGGATTTAATGCGCATGCTATAACATACGTTACAAACAGCATTAAGGCTATATCTGTTATTGTAAAAAGACAGATAATATAAATTATAATACCGATTAAAAATATAAGGTTTTGTGAGTTTCCTAATTTACGAAACATATTTTCCATATTAATCTCCTGTTTTTTAACTCCTGAAAATTATAATAACATAAAATCAATATACAATAAAATAATGTAAGAATTATATTTTGCCGTTTATATGGTAAAATATTGATATGAAAAATTTTATCAAAATAACTTTTTGTATTTTACTTCTGTCCGTAATTGCTGTTTATCTCGGAATAGTATATGTTTTGCCGTCAGTAATCAACAGCAGAACCTCTATAAACAAACTTCAGGCATTAATTCTCGATAAAACAGGAACTGAAACAAATATTACGGGGCTGAACTTGAAAATATCCCCAAAATTTAATGTCGTCTTAAAGGTTGACGGCATTGACGCAAAAAAAGACAAGGTTTCCGTTGCAAATATTGAAAAACTTTCTCTGCAAGGTAAATTATTACAAAAGGAACTGACCTCGGTCAGTGCGGAAAATATCTTTCTTGACGGAAACTATTTAAAACAATTCAAAAAAGAAAAGAAAAAGGAAAAAAAGGGTAATTTTGAACTGAAAAATCTTCCCGAAGTCCATTTAAAAAAATTCGTTTTCAAATCTGATGAAGCAACTGTCACGGCAGAAAATACAGATATTGATAACAATTCTATAAACCTAAAAGCAACCATCAATTCTCCGTATTTAAAAGAACCTCTGAAACTGGGAAATTCGGGTTCTCTGCAATTTGCGGCAAATGAACTTAAAGCAAATAAATACGAAATAACCATCGGAAACTCTCACTTGTATTTAGACGGTCTTCTGTTTGACGAAAACAAAAACCCCGACTTTGATATAAAGGGCGAAAATCTTCCCGTATCGGAACTTACGCCGATGGTATTGCATATTCAGAAATTAAAAGACCCGTCTAAAAAGTTTATTGAAAATTTCAAAGATTTCACAGGAACTGTCAGGGTAAATCTAAAAGTTAAAAAGGACGGTATTTTCGGAACCTGCGTTGCAAATAATTTCGGCGCAAAATCAGTCTTGTATGATATTCCGTCATCTTTTAAAGAAACCGTTTTTAATTTTAGAGGCAACACAATAGATTCTGTATCGGAAGGTGTTTTGGCAAATGAAAAAGTTACAAATACACTTAACGTTACCAATCTGACAACACCCGAAATAGAAGTTATCGGGGTAGCGAAAACAACCCTCACTCCAAAATTCAAATCCGTTCCTGACCTTACCATTTTAAACAACGTTAATGTTAACGTGGTTTATAAGATAAAATCAAAAAAACCCGAAGTCTTTTGTAATATAAATATTCCCGCACAAAGCGATTTAATTTATAATTCCTTCTATTTGGGCTTAAGAGATTACAAAAGAAAAATGTTTGTTCATACTTTTAAAGACGGTAATGACCTGTATCTGAGAGAATATCAATACTCTTATTCGGACAATAAAAAAGAAAATACTATCCTTGCAGGTGACGGTCTGCTCAAAAAAAATGTTGATAAAAAGAACCGTGATTTATTTGTTCCACAATACATAGCCATTCACACCAACGGATATGCCCCTATCTCTGTTACGGGCTCTTTCGGAGAAAAAGTACAGGGCGGAGAATTTAAAGGTGATTTGAATTACGATTTTGTACATAATCAGGTTTTGGGAACTTTTGACATAATAAATGCAAGACACAGAGATTTCCAAATTGAAAAAGCACATATAACCTCCCAAAACGGCATCTTCAATATAACCGCAAACGGCTTGTATAAGGGCGAAAAATATTCTGCAGAACTGAGTACAAAAAACAATATTTTCGGCGAAACAATAATTTATAATATGCGGCTGTTTTTGGATAAACTCATTCTTGAAACATCCTCCGAACCCAAACCTCAAAATAAAAAAATTAACACAGAGGAAATTTCAAAAAATGTCAAAAATGCCGATATAACAATTAACAAATGGGAAATAATTATTAACGAAATTATAAGAGATAAATTTATTCTTCAAAATGTAAATCTTATAGGCAGTCTTAAAAACCACATTTTTAATTTCAGCATGAAAGAAATGAATTTTGCAGACGGAACAATAAATGCAGACGGTTTCTATGACTTTGCAAAAAACATCTCAAAAATGACCTTTGAGGCTGAAAACATTAATTCAAACAAAGTTGCGGAAATGACACTTAACCTGAAAGACCAAATAGACGGTATCGCTAAAGCAAAAGTTGATATTGATGCAAAAGATATGTTTAAATTTTTAGATGCTCACTGTATTTTTGAGGTCAAAGAAGGCTATATGCCAAAACTCGGTGATACAGAATTTATGATTGACAACGTTAAGTATAAATTATCCGAAATTACAAATTTTGATTTATCACAAAAAGACCTTATGAAAGACGATATAAAAGGCACCTTTGATGTTCATAACACCGAAATTAAAAATATCAACCTTACAACTTGGAATGAATTATCTGCAATGTTTTTAGAGGGCAGTTATGAAATGGAAAAACAGTATGCGGACTTGCAACTGTTTTGGCATTACAGCAAAGAGGCTCCCAAAGGAATAAGAATCTTCGGTATTCCGTTAAATTTGATTTTAAAGGTAATCTTCAGACCCGAAAATTCAAAAGAAATATATAAATCTCAACTTGCAAAAATCCCCGCCATCAGCGCCGATGAAAAGAACAGCAGATATTACAGAATAATGTTAAAAGGCGATATTAACAATAACAAGACCACTTTGGAATTAAAAGAAATCAGATAACGGATATAAAAAAGATGTCAAAAAACCTTTTTCTTGTTTGTAAACGGACTCTTTCTGCCAAAAGAGCAAATTATAAAAGGGTTAAATAATATTTAAGAATTACAAATTTTATTGTAAAATCTTTTTCTTATCAACAAGTAAGTCTGCAACTTTAATCCAGGCTTTTTCTGTCGGATGTCCGTCATTTGGGTACATATATCCGTCTTTCATTTCACCGGGCAATTCGGGTAACTCTTTGCATACTTTTACAACCTTAATTCCTTCTTTTTCAAGGTCATTCCATATAGGTAATTCTGCATAAAAGTCATACTGGTCTTTATATACAAGAATAACAAATTGAATATCGGGATTTATTTTCTTTAACTCTTTATTGATTGTTTCAAAGTGAAGTTTATAAAAATCACACATATATTCTTTGATTTTAGGGTTGCAGGTTCCGTTTTCTATTTGTTTAGTATATGTTGCAGCATAAAGTAATTTTTTAATGTATTTATATATATACGAACCGTCAAAGACAGGGAATTTAGATTTCTTTTCCACCAATTCACCGTTTTTAACACAGCAAGTCGGCCAGGTGTATGGCACCCACCAGCCTGCAGAATGGGCATAAACACGCCAGAAATGCTCTCCGATTGTTACATACATTGCATATTTGCAGTTTTTTATTTCATTATCAAATTCATGACTTCTTATTTGGAAAATGGCCATTTGCGGTGCATACCCGGGGTTACTGCGGTTATATACGGGAACTTTTAATTTTTCCGATAATTTATACTGCAAAGTCGGTTCAATATTTTTATACGGAGAACCGTATCCGTAAGAGCAGCCAAACATTATAATTCCCGGTTTTTTGTAGTTTTCTCCTGCAATAGGTCTTGCAGGAAATTGCAATTTTTTTAATTTTTCATAAGTGATATTTTTCATATTTAAGCAAAAAGCAACGCCATCAGGTTTGATTTGTCTGCTGTCTAATGCTGTATAAAAGAAAGAAAAAACAATCCAGTCTAAAAGTATAAACAATAAAACGGTTGTAATTGTAATACCTATTGCGACTTTTAATGCCTGTAAAAGTTTTTCCTTCATTTTAAACCTTTCTTCTTCGCCACTTTTGTTTAAAACATATCCCGCATAATATTATAATAGCATAAAATAAACGTTCTTATCTTGCAAAAAACTAATCTATATAATACTCGGCATAAGGGAGGGTTTTGAAACCTGCATTTTCGTAAACGTGAACCGCATGTTTATTCTCTTTTTCAACTTCCAATCTTAACAGCCTGCCCTGATATTTGCTTTTTATAAAATCAATAAATTGCGGGATTATTCCCTTGTTTCGATATTCTTCTTTTAAATACAAATCCTCAAACCAAATACATTCTTTTCCAAATTCGGTAGAAAAACTCTTTGCCAGCATTGTATAGCCTATAATTTCGCTGTCGTCCGAAATAATATAACTTTCAAGAAAAGGGTTGTCATTTACGGAATTGTCGAAATTTGCCGCAAAAATTTCCTCACTGCCGTTTGTGTAAAGGGCGGGAGAATTGTAAAACGTTCTCATCATGTTCAAAACGGCGGTTTTATCTTCTTTTTTCATTTGTCGGAAGATGATATTCATAATTATAATTATAGGACAAATTTTTGAACAAAACAAACTTGGAGCAGTTTCTGTCAAAAACCCGCACAAGTGACCTGCGGCAGAGGCTGAAATAAGCGAATTTTGTAACAATTAATTTACAGAACGTTTTATGTGTTATATGCGTTATATCCCTTATACCCTAAGGGTTGCAGGATTTTTAAAATGTGTCATATTAAAAAATAGCATACTAAAAATCAGGAGAAGAACAAAATGACAAAATGTCCGATACCGTGGGATAAAAAATTTGATAAGAATAAAAAATATATCTGGATTTCAGAAACAGGCAAAAATACCTGTCAGGAATGTAAGAGTCTTGACGGAAAGATTTTTACGGGCGACAAAGTCCCTCTCCACCCGCATCCAAATTGCAAATGTGATGCTGTGGAATATGACGAAAATAAAATTAATAGTCTGCCGCCAAGAAAACCTTTTGTTAAAACATTGGGAAAATGGGAATGGCTTGCATCTAATGGTGCAAATTTTGAACTATCAAGAAAAAAATCTCCTGATGCAAAAGAGTTGTTTAGAATAGCATTATATGGCGATAAAAATAAAGATTATTTAAAAAACACAACAAAATATGAAAAAATATCAGATTTACAAAATCCTGAAATAGAAAAGTTTATAAGAAATTGGATAAAAAATGAAACAGATAAACTTATCGGATACGGAATGCCACCCGTAAAAGATTGCCCTGTTTATATTTTTCATGAAAACAGTGATTTATCTCAAAAAATTGTAAATAGTAAAGCAATAGATAAATTTTTAAAAGAAAATAAAAATAATATACGATTTTTTAATTTTGTAGAAACGCAGCCTATTGCTTTTAAAGAAGAAGATGATATGAATTTGTATTATGCAATTCATGGTGCAAGCATAAGAGGTTTTCAGTTTGACAGTAAAAGAGAATATTTTTATTGCCGAGTAGAAGATTTTTATAACTTTGACCCGAGAAAATCAGACCGACCTAATCAAGTCGGTGCGGAATTGCAGAAAAACGGTTTGTTACAACCATATTTTTTAATAATAATTTTGAAAATACCCGTTGAAAAATTATATTGATTTGATAAACATATTACCCACATGGGTAATATACATTTGTTTAATAAATTAATATAATAACAAAATGGATAAGAAAAAAATAGAATATACTTTTTTTGCAATATTGAATATATTTCTTAGTTCTTTTTGGCTACATTATATTGTAACGTGTCTTATTATAACTTTTCCATTATGTAAAATG
>JAILHI010000040.1 GCA_024695865.1 Candidatus Gastranaerophilales bacterium | reverse complement strand
AGTTAAAATAATTTTTTTTATAAAAAATTTACTTTTTTGCAAAAAATTCGTTTTAACATTTCTTAATATTTTTGGATTTTTATTAAAGTTTTAAAAATTGATGCCGATATATAAATTGTATTGTAAGAAGAAGATATCGTCATGGCAGATGCAATCAGCGCTATAAATTTAATGAATGTTCAGGCACAAAATGCTTACTACGTTGCAACGACGACGCAGTTATACAGCAGTTTGTCCGAACTTACTTTATATCGTCTGCAGGAATATGGTATCAGAACAGAAGAAATTAAATCTGAAGACGAAGCACAGGCACTGATTGAAAAAAAAGAAGCAGAAAAGGCAGAAAAAGTTAAAGCACAGCAAAATGGCGAAACTTATTATGATAAGCAGATTATGTCTGACTTAATTCATCTTGCTGAAGATATTGGTGTTTATGTCGGCACAAGTACGGATATTTTCACTCTTGTAGATAACGTTAAAGCACGTTTGACTCATTTGCAGAATATTGTCGGCGACAACAAAAATTTAAAAAGCATAGTTGACGAATATTCAAATCGTTATGATTACATTTACGCTCAGTATATGGATAAAAAAGCAACTTTGCAAAATCAGATTATTACATCTCTTGATGCAATGAGCATTTCGTTTGTTTCAATTAATACGAGCGTTTAATTAAATTTGGTTTTAATTTTTTATGAAAAATAAAATTTTATTGTGTCTTCTTGTAATGTTTTTTGCTGCAAATACGGCTTTTTCTGCCGATAATTTTTTCTTCTTTGGTAATCAGAAATATACAAATTGTGAAATCGGTGATTTTGTCGGTGATGATGTAAGGGAAACGAAGTATAAGAATTTTTTAATTCAGTATCCGTCTGCTTCTTTTTCCGAAAAGCAAACTCTTATTTTTGCGGTTAAATGTGCAAAAGAGGGCGTAAAGACACAGTATCAGATGGATTGCTGTTTAAGATGCAAGATGTTTCCTCACGTAATGGGCGAATAATTGTTAAGTTTTGTAACAATATTATTAATAAGTGTACAAAATACATTTTATATGTGTTATTATAAGTGTACAAAACACAATTAAAATATTTTAACATTAACCCAACTACACTACAACAAACACACAACATAAAACGCTCATTGAGAGCATTTTATAGAACCCCGAGAGGGGCTTTTTTTTGCTTAAAATAAAAGATTATTCATAAGTTACCACAAAAATTAACCTGATACGTCACTGCGAGGGCTTCTGCCCGTGGCAGTCCCTTGAAAAGTTAGCACAAGATTGCCACGCTCACTTTGTTCGCTCGCAATGACTATATCAACATAATAATTTATAACTATTTTTTTTGTAATTGAGAGATAATACCATAAAATGAAAAAGGACTGTCATTACTGACAGCCCTTTTTCATTTATTTTCATCTGATTAGTTTTTTTCGAGTTGCAGTGTTCTTGTTGTGATATCTGCGACTTCTGACGGGCCAAAGTATTGAATAGCACCGGGGAACAGATAACAATCTTCCATTGCCCATTCTTCTCTGTGGTCTTGGAGGTACTTAAACACGGGGCCGTCGATTTCAACGAGGGCTTTTTTGATAACGGGCTTAAATTCGCCGTGGCGTTTTTCCATATTCATCATCATTGTTAACGGAATACCGCCTGCAACCCAGTCTTTTGCGGGTGCAGTTAAGTTTCTTACTGATGAGATGTAGCCTGTTAAGCCGAAATTCATAAGTGCAAATGCGTTGAAGCCTAATGAGTAGCAGTAGTCTGCATCAAAGTTTGACGGGAACGCACAGCGGCCTTCGTAGCCGAAGAAGTGAGCCAAGTCGGAGAATTTACCGTTATATCTGCCTTCTTCTTTCATTTTCGTAAGTCTTTCTCTGACCATTGCGATTAAGAGTTTTTCGGTGTCTATTCTTGAAACCTGAACGTTTCCGTGCGGGTCTCTGTCCATAAGAAGTTGTGATTTAATCATATTGGGCAGTGAACTGTATACTTCAGCATTTTGGGGCTCAAGTCTGTTTTTGATAATTTCATATTTTTCAACTTCCGTTTGAGCGTTCATATAGTCCGCATCATCTTCAATAAGAGCCAAAACGTCGTTTAAGTTTGAAATCATTGATTTAATTTCGGGGATAAATTCGATTAATCCTTCGGGAACGAGGACTATACCGAAGTTTTTGCCCATTTCGGAACGGTTTACAACTGCTTTTGTAATTGTTGTGACAACGTCTGCTAAGGACATTTGTTTCGCTTCAACTTCTTCTGAAATCAGAGTTACGTTCGGGTGGGTTTGGAGAGCAACTTCAAGTGCAACGTGAGAAGCGCTCCTGCCCATTAATTTAATAAAGTGCCAGTATTTTTTAGCCGAGTTTGCATCTCTCTGGATATTTCCGACGAGTTCCGCATAAGTTTTTGTTGCGGTATCGAAACCGAAGGATATTTCGATTTGTTCGTTTTTGAGGTCGCCGTCGATAGTTTTCGGACAGCCGATAACCTGAATACCTGCTTTCTTTTCGAGGAACCATTCTGCTAAAAGTGCTGCGTTTGTATTTGAATCGTCACCGCCGATGATTACTATGCCCGTGATGTTGAGGTTTTGGCAGACATTCCATGCCTTTTTGAACTGGTCTTCGGTTTCGAGTTTTGTTCTGCCCGAGCCGATGATATCAAAACCGCCCGTATTTCTGTAAGCGTTGATGATTTCGTCTGTTAATTCGATATATTTGCCGTCGATGATACCAGATGGGCCGCCTAAAAAGCCGTAGAGTTTGTTTTCGGGGTTAGCCTGTTTTAAGGCATCATATAAGCCTGCGATTACGTTGTGACCGCCGGGGGCTTGTCCGCCCGATAAGATAACACCGATATTCTTTGCGGGTTTTACATCTTCGTTATCGGAGGTTGAGAACGTAACTGTCGGCATACCGTAAGAATTTTTGAATAATTCGCTGATTTCTTTTTGGTTTGCGACAGATTGGGTTTTTTCGCCTTCCGTAATTACGAGTTTATTTACGCCGCCCTGTAAACATGCGGGTAATTTGGGGTTATAGTTTAATCTTTCTTTCTGAAGCGGTGAAAGTTCTTTCATTTTCATACCTTTCTTTTTAAATTCTTACAAGATTATATTAGCATAAACAAAAATTTTGCAGAAATTTTCAAGAAATTGATGAATTGTGTTTAAATCGGCTTTTTGGTATTTTTTACTTTTCTTGATATATATCGATAATTTTTTTTATATTTATTAAATCATTTGTTTCAAAGTTATTTAGACTTTTTGTAATTATATTTATTAAATCTTTTTTAGATAATTTTTCTGTAGAAAAATCAAATAAATCTTTTATAGGTATATCTAATGCTTTGGAAAATTTTTCCAGATTTTCAAAACCTGTAAAATACAGACCTGTTTCTATTCTGCTGATTGTTTGATATTCCAGTCCGACTATTTCTGCCAGTTGTTCTTGGCTATATCCTTTTAATTCCCGCAGTTTTTTTAAATGTTTACCGAAATCTTTATTGCCCGCCATTGTTTCCTCTGTTTTTATCGTATTTTCTAAACAAAGAAATATGTATAACATATTGCGTATAAAATAGATTTGTAATAACATGCTCTGCGTATAATGCGCAGGAAAACATTAATGATTAAAAATCTTACAGGAATCAGATTTTATTTGTTTTTATTTATTTGGTGGTCTCACATGGGTAATTTTGTTCCTTTTTCCTACAAAGAAATAATTTATCCTTGTATGCAGACTGCTGCCTTTTCTGTTACGTTTTTCTTTATGCTTTCGGGATTTGGGTTGACGTTAGGTTATGCTGATAAATTTTCGGATAATTTTTACGAATATAAAAATTTCATTAAGAAAAGGTTTGTGAAATTATATCCGTTATATTTTTTGACAGGATTGGTGTTTTTTAATCCGTTAATATGGTTTGCGTGGCTGACAGGTTTTATCTTTTTGTATGTACCTATGTTGCAGGTTTATACGACGAAATATGTTTTTTTCGCAAACGGTGCAGGCTGGTTTGTGGCTGCTTTATTCTTTTCTTATATAGTTTGTCCGTTTCTTTTGTTCTTTTTAAATAAAATTAAAGATGTTAAAATTTATTATTATCTTTTTGCATTTCCTTTTATTGCTTTATTTTTAATATACGGATTTTTGAAAATTCACAGTTCGGAAACTGTTTATTCTTTTATCAATCATTTGCCGCAGACTTGGTTTTTGGTCTTTTTGACTGGCGTCTTGCTCGGTTTTATTTATAAAAAATCTTTATGTTCTAAGTTAGAAATGCTTTCAATCGGGTATTTTCAAAAATCTGCTCTTGATATTGTACTGATTGTATTTTGTTTATACGGAATTTTCAAATGTTTTAATCCTCAAAATTTTATGACTTTTATTGTTATTACTGCAATTGAAATTCCTTTGTTAGTGTATTTGTGTATTCCTAAAAGAAGTCTTTTCTCTGACTTTTTAACGGGTAAATTTAGTTTGTTGTTATCGTCTGTCAGTATGGAATGTTATTTAATTCACTATTTTTATGCAATGAAACTGCCAAAAATTTTGCCGTTTTTTTGTCTTAATTCTTTAAAAGGACTCGCTGTTTCCTGTTTGATAGTTCTTATTCTGACAATAATTACTTCTTTTATCTACAATAGCCTGCAAAAACGTGTAACGGATTTAATCTGCCATAAAAGCAGATAGCAATGAATAGAATTGTCCTTTATTTAATACATATATTCGCATTTGCAGGAATATTCGGAATAATCGTAGCCGAGCGGGTTCATATATCCGCAACTGCAAAGCATATCGTCATTTTTTGTGTGATTTTCGCAATCGCATGCTGCGCAGTCGCAACTGTTGTAAAAATATTCGTTCGGAACATACTTTATTTCCGTTAAATCATCACACTGACAGGACTTTTGTGTCATATCGTCATTACTATTTATTATTTTGTTTTCTTTTTCCATAACTTCCCCCTTTTTTCAAAATATATCAGTTTTGCGTTTGCATGTCATTGCCAAAAAGTGTAATATTGTTATGTATTTATGCAAAATATAAATCGTCACCCTGAACTCGTTTCAGGGTCTGATAAGTTTAAGATTCCGAAACAAGTTCGGAATGACACGATAAGGGGTATTAATGAAAAAACTATTAGCGTTATTTTTTGCCTTATTTGTATTTTCAAATTTTCAGGCAATCGCACAGGAAAAATCAAAGGACATTAAAATGAAAGACTTAATTAATTCGGAAAGACTTACAAACAATTTTTTGAGATACGTAAAAATTGATACGGGTTCTGACCCTGTAAAAGCCGAAACTCAAATTCCGAGTACCGAAAGGCAGAAAGAACTTGCAAAGGTGCTTGCAGAAGAACTTAAAGCACTCGGTTTAAAAAACGTAAATATCAATAAGCATTGTATTGTTACCGCAGATTTTCCGTCAAGTGATAAAAACATGCCCGTAATTGCCTTATTTGCACACCTTGATACAAGTTCGGACGTTGCAACGGGGCCTGTAAAACCTCAAATTCACGATTATAAAGGCGGTGATATTAAGTTATCCGAAAACGTTGTTATTCCTGCCGAGGATTTAAAAAATGAAGTCGGTCATCACGTTATTACTTCTGACGGCACAACGCTGCTCGGTTCCGATGACAAATCGGGAGTTGCGGAAATTATGGAAACAATTTCGGTGCTTGTTGAAAATCCTGACATTAAAAGACCTAACATAAAAGTTGTATTTACGCCTGATGAAGAAACGGGACTCGGTTCAACTGCATTTGATGTTGAACATTTTGATGCCGATTTTGCCTATACGGTTGACGGCGGCGCTCCGCACGAACTCGATACGGAAACCTTTAACGCTTATAACCCCGAAATTACTATAATCGGAAAGGTTGTTCATTGCGGTTATGCCTATAAAAAAATGATAAATTCGCTTGAACTTGCAAACGAATTTATGTCACAACTTCCCAAAAACGAAACCCCCGCAACCACAAAAGACAGACAGGGCTATTACTACATTGATGAAGTAACGGGTTCGGGTGAAAAGACCGTAATCAAAATGCTTGTCCGTGATTTTGACCTCGAAAATGCGAAAAAACGTATTGCTTTTCTTGAAAAAACTTTAAAAGACATAGAAAAAAAGCACAACGGCGCTGTTATAAAATTTGAGCCGAAAATGCGTTATCTCAATATGAAAGAAAAATTAAACGAATTTCCCGAAGTCATATCTTATGCGGAAGAAGGCATAAAACGCAGCGGGCTTAAACCCGTTCAAAATTCCGTAAGAGGCGGAACGGACGGCTCTGCTTTTACTTTGAGAGGGCTTTTAACCCCGAATTTAGGTGCAGGCGGCGAAAATTTCCACTCGCAGAGAGAATTTGTTTCCGTTGAAACAATGGCAAAATGTACGGAAAACGTTTTGAATATTTTATCTGTCTGGGCTGAAAGAGCCGATGAAGTTATGCCTAAAATCCAGAAGAACGGCAGAAGAAGCAGATAAATATTCGCAACCTTATACTGACTTGTTTAATATGATTTTGGTAATAAAATATAAATAAAAATGTTAAAAAGGAAAAATTAATGGAACAGACAACCGAAAAATTAGAAGAAAAATATATAGAACAGGCAAAAAAATTAGGCAGAGATTGCGAAATCTTGCCCGGGGGCGTTGAAGAACTTGCAAGAAAACTTCAAAACTCGGCAAAAAAGGGGATTCCTCTCAAAATTAAATTGGGAATGGACCCTTCAAGACCTGATTTACACCTCGGACATACCGTCGTTATGAGAAAAATCAGAGAGTTTCAAAAACTCGGTCATACCTTGCAATTGCTTGTAGGCGGTGCAACGGCTATGATTGGCGACCCGTCGGGAAAATCCGATACAAGACCCGCTTTGACAAAAGAGCAGGTTGATGAAAATGCCAAAACTTATTTTGAACAGATTTCAAAGGTTATTACCGTTAATTCCGAAAATGTTTATAACAATGCTGATTGGCTTCACAAACTCAATTTGCCCGATATGCTTTCTCTCTGTTCAAAAGTTACGGTTGCGCAGATTATGACCCGTGATGACTTTAACGCAAGATACAAGGCAGGCACCCCGATTGCAATTCACGAATTTTTCTATCCTCTTTTGCAGGCTTATGACTCGGTTGTTTTGGATTGCGATATAGAACTCGGCGGAACAGACCAGAGATTTAATACCCTTTTAGGCAGAGATATGCAGCTTGCCTACGGCAAAAAAGAACCCCAAATTGTAATGCTTCTCCCGCTTTTAGAGGGCACGGACGGTGTTAAAAAGATGTCAAAATCTTTCCCCGAACACTGCATCGGTATTTGCGACAAGCCGTCGGATATGTACGGCAAACTTATGTCCATTCCCGATGAACTTATTGTCAGATATTTCTCGCTTTTGACGGATTTAAGCAACGAAGAAATTGAAGAAATCAAAAAATCTTTAACCACAACAAATCCCCGTGATTTGAAAATGAGACTCGGACATCTGATTACTGAAATGTATTGCGGAAAAGACGAAGCGGATAAGGCGGAAGCGGAATTTGTAAATGTTGTTCAGAACAAAGGTGTTCCGTCCGACATTCCCGAAATACATTTAACCGAAAACAAGGCTCTTTCCGAAATAGTTTTAGAAAATAAACTTGTTGAAAGTAAGGGCGAGTTAAAGCGTCTTATTGCACAGGGCGGTGTAAAAATTAACGATGAAAAATGTTCCGATATCAACTATACTTTTGACACCGAAAAACTTCCGCTTGTTCTCAAGGTCGGTAAAAGAAAATTTTTAAAGATATCTAAATAGAAAAGAACAATGATTAGACTATTTAAAAAAGCAATCTCGCAAATAAAAGAAGATATTACAACAATCTACGAAAAAGACCCTGCCGCAAGAAATCTGGCAGAGGTTATCTTCTGCTATTCGGGTTTGCATGCGCTAATCTGCCACAGAATTTGTCATAAACTCAATTATTGGAAAATTCCGTTTCTGCCGAGATTGCTTTCGCAGATATCAAGATTTTTTACGGGGATAGAAATTCACCCCGGGGCTACCATCGGCAGAAGATTTTTCATAGACCACGGAACAGGTGTTGTTATTGGCGAAACGACCGTTATCGGTGATGATGTCTTAATCTATCAGGGCGTAACTCTCGGCGGTACGGGAAAAGAAGCGGGTAAAAGACACCCCACCATCTGTAACGATGTTGTAATCGGCGCAGGTGCAAAAATTTTGGGTAATATAATGATTGGCACGGGTTCAAGAATTGGTGCAGGTTCGGTTGTTATTGATTCTGTTCCCGAACATTCTACCGTTGTCGGTATCCCGGGTAGAGTGGTGCAGCAAAAAACTGTTATCAACGGTCAATTACAGCATAACCGCATACCCGACCCCGTTACCTGTGAATTAAACCGACTTAAATATGAAATTCTCGATTTGAAAAACGAAATTCAGGAATTAAAGGCGAAAATAAACGGTGACAATTAACATCAGACAAATGTCCGAAAAAGATACAGACGAGATAATGGAAATCTGGCTGTCTGAAAATATGCTTGTTCATTCTTTTATGTCAAATGATTTGATTATGAAAAACAAAGAAAGAACGGAACAACTTATTAAAAAGTCAAAGGTTTTTGTATGTGAAAAAGACAATGAAATTCTGGGCTTTATCTCTCTTTCGGGCAACTATATCGACTGTCTTTACGTTAAATCAAAATCTCAGAGGCAGGGCATCGGAAAAGCCCTAATGAAGCATTGTAAAAATATTTTTTGGTCATTAATGATAAAGGTTTATCAGCAAAATGAAAATGCCGTTTCTTTTTTTGAAAAACAATCTTTTTTTGTCAGGGATAAAATGGATAACGCAGAAACGGGCGAAACAGAATTATTTATGGAGTGGATAAGATAAGAGCATTAACGATGCGGCTTTTGACGTTAAAAATTTTTACGTTCCAAATTCGATTTTGGTAACAGATTTTTTACAAACTTTTATCTGTTTTATATATCTTATATGCGCTATACAAAAGAAGTGTGCGGCGGTAATATTGCCTGCACACTTCAAATAGGTATAAACTTATTTCTTAATTATTCTGCTGTTTCTTGGCTTATTATCAGTTTAACTTCCTGCCCCGGTTGAACGTGCAATTCATCACCTTTTTCAACATAAGTCAGAGGTGTTGATTTATACGCACTTTTGACACCGCTTACAAGTCTGTTCGTATCTTCATCAGGATTAACTGCCCCTTTTACAAAAGCAATACCCTGAGAGAGCAGGGGAACATGCAAAATCTTGCTTGCGGCAGTTGACAAACCTGTATTTGCAAGGTTTTTAAGAGCCTTATCCTTGTCAAAAGGCTTATAGTATTCAACTTTAACTTCGAGATTATTTGTTGTTATTTTATGAACATCGTTTTTATCTGAGTAATAGGTCGGGACAAAAACAAAATAGCCTTTTCGTTTGCCGATTTTGCCGTTTTCAACACGGACGACCGTTCCCGAAAAAACAGTGCCTGCGGGATATTTCTGCCAGCCGTTAACAGTAAAGCCTTCGTTGATTTGAACGGTAAAATGTTTGGCGGGGTTTTCCGTTGAAAACTCGGTTAATGCGGTGCCGATAATTGTTTCCGCAAAAACTGCCGCCGAAGTAAACATTGTTATAATTAATGCCAAAAAGATTTTTTTCATATTATCTCCTTAAATAATAAATTTTCCGTTTTCGTAGATTAATTTGCCGTCGGCATATATTCTGCCTCCGTTCTTCATATTTTTAATCATATCCCAGTGTAAGCCCGAAACGTTTTTACCGCCTGTTTCGGGATATGATGCACCGACTGCCATGTGAATTGAACCGCCGATTTTTTCGTCAAACAAAATGTTTCCCGTAACTTCCTGAATCATTTCGTTTGTGCCGATTGCAATTTCGCCGATACCTCTTGAACCTTCGTCCATATCAAACATGCTGTTTACGTAGTCTTCGCCCTTTTCTGCTCTGACTTTGGTTACTCTGCCGTTTTCAACAGTTAAATGAACTTTATTGGCCTCATTTCCACGATATATTTGCGGAAAATCAAAATATATTTCCCCATTAATTTTATCTTCAACAGGTGAAGTATAAATTTCTCCGTCTGGAAAATTGCATTCACCCGCACAGGATTTCCATTTTCTGCCTTTGACACCAAAAGTGATATCCGTATCTTCGCCCGTAATATGAATTTCTTCAACGGTATTAAGGTAATCTGCTATTTTCTTTTGCTGTTCGTCAATTTCCTTCCATTTTGCAACAGGGTCGTCAAGGTGCAAATAGCAGGCGTGGATTAAAAAATCCGTGTAATCGTCAAGCGACATTTTACCCTCTTGTGCAAGAGCATGTGTCGGAAAATTGGCAATTACCCAATTTAATTCTTTTTTTGCGGCTCTTGCAAGCATTAATTCGGATAAAGATTTTGTTGTTGCAGAACGTTTTGCAAGTTTTTTTGAATCTGCTTTTGCAAGCATTTTTGTATTAAAAGGAGCCCCGAGTGAGATGAAGTTTTGAGCCTTTTCGTATTCCGTCTGTAACATAGGGTCGATGTAGGATAACTGGTCATCGTTTGCGTATTTAAGATAAGTTTCCGTAATACCTTCTAAACCGCATCTTATTACGGGATAAGCGCCCTTTTGAAGAACGAGTTTATATATTTCTTTGATTAACGGTGTTGCCTGCGGGCTTGAAGCCGAGATAACCGTCAATTCGCCCTTTTGAACATTTGTTGAATATTCGACTAAAACACGGGCATATTTTTCCCATAAATTTTGCATAAAATACTCCTTTTAGTTAATAAGCGAATTGGTTCTCAATTCGCTTAATGATAATTATTGAAATGATGTCGGGTGAAGAACAATGCCCCGTTTTGTCGTTCGGATAAATTCTACAAGACGTTTTGTGTATTTATCCTGCGGGATTGTGTCCTCGACAACATCTGCGGCTTTTGTTGCGGTATATTGACCCGAACAAATGATTTTAAAAGCATGTTTCAAATTTGTTCTTTCTTCAAGAGTCAGACCTTTACGTTTCAAGCCGATGACGTTTATTCCGTGCGGTACGGGCGGACGTCCGTCACCCTTGCAGTACGGTAAAATATCCATTCTTGATGCCGAAAAACCGCTTACAATACACATTTCACCGATACGAACATGCTGGTGAAATACACTCATTCCGCCGATAAATGCTCCGTATCCGACTTCGCAGTATCCGCCAAGTGTTGCAAGGTTTGCCATAATAACTTCATCTGCAATTACACAGTTATGGGCAACGTGAGATGAAGCCATCAAAAGACATTTATTGCCTACAACGGTTTTTCCGCCTTCGCCTGACGCTCTGTGAACGGTTACGTTTTCTTTAATAATACAATTTTTACCGATAATTGCTTTTGATGGTTCGTTTTTATATCCCAAATCCTGCGGAGCGGTTCCTATACTTGCAAATGGTGAAATTATTGTTCCGTCTCCGATTTCACAATGTTCCAGATAGGCGTTGGCTATTATATTTACATTTTCGCCGATTACAACATTTTCGCCGATTACAACATTAGGGCCTATGTGGGCGCTTTCTGCTATAACTGCTGATTTTGCTACTGTTGCATTTTTATCTATTGTCATTTTATCCTGCTTTCAATTTTAAACAACCGAAAATAACATATCGGCCTCAACAGCCAGTTTTTCACCTACATATGCTCTTCCGTGAGCCTTTATAATGGGGCCTTTTATTTTGACTAATTCCACGTGGATATCAAATCTGTCGCCGGGTCTTACCATTGCTTTAAATCTTGCTCCGTCAATTCCGGCATAGACAACTAATTTACCTTTATATTCGGGTAATGTCATTATTATGCCTGCACCCATCTGAGCCATTGCTTCAAGTTGTAACACCCCGGGCATTATGGGTTTTTCGGGAAAATGTCCCTGAAAAAATTCTTCGTTAAAGGTTAAATTTTTATAACCTTTTGCATATTTTCCGGGTACACATTCGGTTATTCTGTCTATTAACAGAAAGGGATATCTGTGAGGTATCATCTGCATAATTTCTTCAATACCAAATGATAAAACTTCGTCTGCCATTTATTACTCCTTTAATATTTTATCTTTAAGCATAAGTGCCGTCTTGTAATGAACGGTATGTCCCGCTTCCTTCACTACAATTTCAGCCTTCCATTTGAGCGGATTGCAGCCTGTTAAATAAAAATCACCGATTAAATCGAGAATCTTGTGTCTGACAGGTTCATATTCGCTTCTTAATTCAGTTGTATAACCGTTATCGGTCATGCCGACCGCATTATTTTCGTTTGCACCTCTTGCAAAACCTAACATTTGCAGGGTTTTAAGTTCTTTTAAATAACCAAAAGTACGTGCTTCAGTAACCTTATCGATTTCCTTTAATTCCATTGAAACCCATCTGTTGTTAAGTTCGGGGTGTTTGTAGTTAACGCCGTAGGTGATTCGGAAATTATCCGACGGCAAAACGATACAGTGGGTTTTTCCGTTCAGGTAATAAACAGGTTCTTTTATGCGGTAAGATTCTTTTTCCTGCGATGTAATGCCTGCCTTTTTAAACAATTCAACCCACGGCTTTGAACTTCCGTCGCCGATTGGCAGTTCAAAATGCGAGAGATATACATCAAGAGAATCTATTCCGCATATTGCACATGCTGCCGAAAAATGCTCCGTCAGCATAATTTTTTTGACCTGTTTATTTCCGAAAACAACACAGTGGTCTGTCGAAATAACATTATCGATATTAGCCTCAACAACTCCGTCCTCAAAATGATAACGGATACCTTTTGTATCAGACGGCTCTATTCTGGCAGTGCAGTCTTTGCCTGTCATTAATGCCACTGATGAAAATTCTGTTGTTTTTTTTAAGGTTGCCATTCGTTATTTGCTTTCGTCGTTATCCATATCAGCATTTAATACTTTTTCGTAAGCCTGAAATTTCTTAATCAATTGTTCAGCCTTTTTCATAGTCTGAAGTTGTCTGATAAATTCTTTTCTCGGAACAGCGGGAGCGCCGACAATAATTGATTTTTCGGGGAAACTCTTTGAAACGCCTGCCTGTGCCATGACGATAGAGTCGCTTCCGACGGTAATGTGGTCTGCAAGACCTGCCTGACCTGCAATTACTACTCTGTCACCTATTACGCAACTGCCTGCAACACCCGATTGAGAAACAATCATACATGCTTTTCCGACTTTACAGTTATGGCCTATCATTACAAGGTCGTCGATTTTTGTCTGGTCACCGATAGTGGTATATTCAATAGTTCCTTTGTCTATGCAGGCATTAGCACCAATTTCGACATCGTTTCCGATTTTAACACCGCCGAGCGAAGGAATTTTGTAGATAACCTGTTTTGTGTTAGCCTCTTTGATTTCGCCGTCTTTTTTGGCATTTTCAATGTTGTCGGGTGTTTCAGTTACGAAACTGAAGCCGTCTGCACCGATGCTTGCGCCGTGGTTAATTATAACTCTGTCGCCGATTATAGTATTTTTGCCGATATTTACTCCGGCATGGAAAAGGCAATCCTTGCCGATTTTTACATCTTCACCGATGTATGCATTTGCCAAAATTCTGGTATTGTCGCCGATTTCAGCACCTTCCGCAACTACAACATTCGGGCCTAACGAAACATTCTGTCCGAGTTTTGCGGTCGGATAAACAACAGCCGAAGGATGTATTCCGTCGCCCGTTGTCGGCGGAACGTAAAACATAGTTAACAATTTCATCATTGCAAGACGTGGTCTTTCAACTTCAATCGTTGTCAGATTGTCAGGTGCTGCACCGAGAGGAACGATTGCAATTTTTGCCTTTGTTTTTGCAAGATTTGCAATTTCTTCTTCGTTCAGGGCAAGTGCAAGGGTTTCTTCATCTGCCAGCAAAGGCGGGTAAAGTTTGCATACTTTCGCATCTTCAACCTTATTTAAAATGCCGCCTGTAACAAGGGCTAATTCTTCTGCTGTATAGTATTTCATACATTTTACTCCATTTTGATACTTTTTTATAATTCTATTACTTTGCGTAAATTTTTTCAAAAAGTTTACATATCACAATATAATTACTCATTTATAAAATATATGCGTGAACGATTTCGCCGTAATAAACCGTGTGAAAATCCCTGTTTGCCCTAGGATTATCTGACGGAATATCCTGCGGGTAACAAGATGCCAGAATTTCGGGCGGAATGTTTTCAAGGCATTGTTCCTGCTGATAAATAACTTTACATTCGATAGTGAGAGGTATTTCCTTAATAGCAGGCGAATTTACGGATATGCCGTCAACAACGGTTAAGCCGCAATCTGAAAATTTATCAAGGTTTTCTCCGCTTCGTGAACCGCAATAGGCAATGGCTTTTGCAACAGATTTTCTGTCTGTCGGAACGTTTACCGTAAATTCTTTCGATGCCTCAATTTGTTTGTGGGTAAATCTTCCGTGACGAACGTAAACGGTAAAAAACATCTTGCCCCATTCGATTCCGACCTGTCCCCAGCCTATTGTCATTGTGTTATATTTGTTTCCGTTTTTCGTTGAAAGCAAAATGCCTTTTGGCAGTTCGTTCATTATTTGCGGTAAATATTCCTTTACTTCTATTTTTTGCATTTTTCCTCTGAACTTTTTTATACACAATTATTTTAGCAGTAAATTATTCATTTTGGTATATAGTTTCACTGTGATATTTGTGATATATTGATGTTATGGCTAAAATCAGACAGTTTAATATCTTTCGGTACAATAAAGTGTCAAAAATGCTTTTTGCAATTGCGCCTGATGAAAAAATATCTTTTTTTTCGTCTTTGGCGGGTTTGCCTGCCGATTTAATACAGAATTTTCTTTCTTTGCGGTTTAAAAAATCCCCGGAATCTTACATTGCCGTTAACGACGAGGGCGAAGTGAAAGCCTTCATCACTATTGAAAAAACGCTCGGTAATATCAAAAAATGGTTTATAAAAAGCCTTTTTTTAACCAAAAACTCTTTTGACGAGGGTGCACAACTTATTGATTTTGTTATCTCAAAATACGGCGCTCACGGCGCTGATACGTTTTGTGTCCTCATTGACGAGAACGATGATACTTCGGCGGGTATCTTTTCAAAAATGTGCGGTTTCAGGCTCTGTTCAAGAGAGGTAATATGGCTCATCAACAATTTGGATACTTCCGATGCTTTTTCAAAAGATAATTTTAATAAATTTAAAAATTCCGATGCAAAAGAGGTGGCAAATTTATACAACGATAACATAGATGCGCATTTCAGATACTCTCTCGAAAATGAACCGCAAGAATTTACTGCCGATAAGTCATCTTTAAAATTTGTACTTAAAACCGAAAAAGGTCAGATTTATGCCTTTTGCCGAGCAAAAAACATAAACAGAAAAGATTATTTGGCGGATATTATCGTTTCAAAAGGATATGAACATTCTTTTGAGCAAATTTTAAAAGGTTTCTACAGCCTTCTTTCCGAAAAAGCGGAAAATATATTTTTCCTGAACAGAAACTATACATCTTCTGCAAAAAATGTTGAACATTTTCTGTCAGAAAACGGTCTTGAAAAAATTCAGACAAAAATGCTTTTGGTAAAAGATTTTTATAAGCCGATAAAAGACAGTGAATCTATCGTTAATCCTGCCGTTATTTTTAAAGAAATTTCGGGAAAACCCGCTTTTTTCAGTTCCAAATCATTGCAAAAATAACTTAAACGGGTATAATTTTTTTATGAATGAAATTAAAGATGCAAAAAGAATAGTTTTTAAATTCGGCACAAACGTACTTCGTGGTGATGACGGCGAAATATCCCTCTCACGCATTTATTCGTTTATTGAGGATATATCGAAACTTCACAAACAGGGCAAAGAAGTAATTATCGTAACATCAGGTGCCGTCGGGCTCGGTGCTGCAAAGGTGCATGGCGACACCTCCTCCGATATTGTTCTGAAACAGGCGTGTGCGGCTATCGGACAAACAACGCTTATGTCTATTTATGAACACGGCTTTGATAAATACAATATTACCTGTGCGCAGATTTTACTTACAGAGGACGATTTTTCCCAACGTGTAAGATATTTGAGCCTGAGTAACGTTTTAAACAGGCTTCTTGAATTAAAAATAATTCCGATTATCAACCAGAATGACACCGTTTCGACCTCGGAACTTGAAGATGAAATAGAAGTTTTTGAAGTAAGTTTTTCAGATAACGACAAACTCTCTGCTCTTGTTGCAAGCAGACTTGAAGCAGATTTGCTCGTTATCCTCTCGGATATTGATGCACTCTACGACAAAAATCCGAAAGAACATTCCGATGCAAGAAAAATTACCGTTGTAGAAGAAGTTACCCCCGAAATCGAAAGCATGGGGCAGGAAGCATCAAAAGGCGGCAGAGGCGGTATGAAAACCAAACTCGAAGCCGCAAAGGTTGTTACACGTTCGGGCGGACATGTTGTTATTGCCTGCGGTAAAACCCCGAACATTCTGAAAAAAATCTTTACTGACGATAATGTCGGAACGTTATTTCTTCCTACGGAACAACTTACGGGCAGAAAACGCTGGATTGGCTTTGCCACAAATATTACTGGTAAAATCAAAATCAATTCGGGCGCTAAAAAAGCACTTCTTGAAAAAGACGCAAGCCTTTTATCCATCGGTGTTACAGAAGTAATCGGCGAATTTAAAAAGGGTGAAGTCGTTTCTATTCTCGATGAAGATAATCAGGAATTTGCAAAAGGTATGGTTAATTATTCAAGTTCCGACTGCAAAAAACTCGTCGGCGTCCACTCGGAAAAAATATTGGAAATTCTCGGTTATAAAAACTACGATGCAATTATAACAAGAGATAACATTGTAATCTTATAGGTGTTTTTATGTCAAAAGTAAAAGAAATTGCTGAAAATGCAAAAAGGTCTTCGGTGATACTGTCGGCTTTGGATACAGAACTTAAAAACAAGGCTCTGTTAAATGTTGCCGAAGCCCTGAAAAATAACACTAAAAGTATTATTGATGCAAACAACAAAGACTTGGAAGCGGCTAAAGAAGCCGTCATCAGCGGCAAACTCTCCAAAGCCGTTTTCAACAGGCTTAAAGCCGATGAAAATAAAATTAAAGCAATGATTGACGGCATTTATGACGTAATCAAACTTGATGACCCCGTCAATAAAATCCTTTTCACAAGAGAACTTGCTGACGGTCTGATTTTAAAAAAGGTTTCCTGTCCGATTGGTGTTATCGGTGTTATTTTTGAAGCAAGACCCGATGTTTTGGCTCAAATTTCCGCTCTTGCCATAAAATCGGGCAATGCGGTTTTATTAAAAGGCGGTAAAGAAACGACTAACACAAATAGTGTTATGTTTGGCTTGATTAATGATGCTTTAAAGAAAACAGACGGGTTTCCCGATAATATTATCAACCTTCTGTTTACTCACGATGATGTAAAGGATATGCTTTCCGAGGATAAGTCCATTGATTTGATTATTCCGAGAGGTTCAAACAATCTTGTCAGATATATTCAGGAAAACACAAAAATTCCCGTTTTGGGTCATGCAAGCGGTATTTGCCACATTTTCGCTGACGAAAGTGCAGATTTTGAAAAAGCACTCAGAGTAATTGAAGATGCAAAATGTCAGTATCCCGCAGCATGTAATGCCGTTGAGACAATTTTAATTCATAAAAATATTGCAAATGAATTTCTGCCGCTCTTTTTGAAAAAAATGAAGGCTCTTGAAGTAAAAGTCAACGGCGATGAAGTTTGCAGAAAAATTGATGACTCTCTCGGTGCCGTTGACGATTGGTCTTTTGAATACGGCGAAAAAGAATTATCGGTGAAAATCGTTGACAGCCTTGAAGATGCCGTTAAACATATTAATACCTACGGTTCCGGGCATACGGATTGTATTTTGACAGAAAACACCGATAGTGTTAAGTTTTTTATGGACAGAGTTGATTCGGCGGGTGTATATCACAATGTTTCAACGAGATTTTCGGACGGCTGCAGATACGGGTTTGGTGCCGAAGTCGGTATTTCCACAAACAAAACTCACGCACGAGGCCCTGTCGGTTTAGACGGCTTAACGATTTACAAATATCAGATTTTCGGAAACGGTGATATCGTATCTGAATTTTGTTCGGGTGAAAGAAAGTTTACCCATAAAGATTTGTAGATTATTTTACGGCGAGAGTATAACTTGTTTCTATCCTTGCTTCAAGTTCATTTTCGTCAAAATCTGCCGACAAATTTGCAGTTATCCAACTTCGTTTGTTCATGTGATAGGCGGGAAAATAATTTCGGTGGTCAATAATTTCTGCCGTTTTTTCTGGGTTGACCCTGAAATTAATTACTTCAACAATGTTGTCTGATTTCAGCCCGAGTTTTTGTTCCGAAACGCACATAATGATAGCATACCACTTTTTCGTGTCTTTTCTTCGCAGAACTGCGCAATCGGGGGAATTTGCCCATAAAAATTCCAAATCGCTGCCGTATTTCCTCTTTGAAAAATCGATAATTCTGATAGTGTTTTTAGAAGTAAATATTGATGATGAGCAGCATTTTTCGGCTATATCCCGCAAAATGTTTTCATATTCTTCCTTGATTTTTCCGATAAATTCACCCTGTGAGGCGGGTAAAAGGTGAAGAAAATATTCTTCTTTTGTGTCCTTGTCTATCATTTGTGTTGTGATTTTTGAATTACAAACGGTTATGACAAGTTCAAAATTTCCGTCCTTTATTGATTTTGAATAAATATATTTATCTTTTGACTTTTTAAAACCATATTTTAGCAAAAGATTTT
>JAILHI010000019.1 GCA_024695865.1 Candidatus Gastranaerophilales bacterium | reverse complement strand
CAAAAGAAGCAGTTGAAGAAATCAGTCAGAGAGCAGGAAAAAAAGGACAATTTTTAAACTGGATAAACGTTCTGCCTCAAAATCAAATCAATACTTTGGATAATCTTTTTGATATGGCTCAAAAAGCAAAAGCAGACGGTACAACTGACCTTGCTATCCTCGGTATCGGCGGCAGCCGCCACACAACCGAAAGCATGGTAAATATGCTCGGATGCGAAGATAATATTCATTTTTATTCAGCACTCGACGAAACAAGTTTCAATAAATTTACAAAAACCCTTGATTTGGACAAAACAAAATTCATGGTCGTTTCAAAATCAGGCGGAACACTTGAAACAACTGTTGCTTACGAATCAGCAAAAAAACTTGTTCAGGATTACTTTAACAGAGAAGATGTATCTGACAGATTTATTGCTATGACTGACGCTTCAAGCGAAAAGTCCAATCTTCGCAGAGTTGTTGATGCAGGAGATATAAAGATTTCCGGATTTGTACATGATGATGTTGGCGGCAGGTTTTCTATTCTTGACGATGCAACCATTTTCACTCTTGCTTTTGCAGGTGTTGAAAAATCAGCAGTAAAAAGACTTCTCGAAGCATCACTCGCTGCACAAAAAGAATTTTTAAACCCGAATGTTGATGAAAATGCTGCTTTAAAACTTGCATGCTTTAACGTAAAAGCAAGACAAAACGGCAAGATTAAACACTTTGTTGAATATTTTGGAGATGTTTTCTCAGGCGCAGTTCTTTGGGAAAAACAAATGAAAAATGAATCTCTAAAAGCTATGATTTCGACAGATACAAATATCGGTCCCGGATACCTTCACTACAACGCTGAAGCGGATTTAGACGCAAATAACAAAGACAGTTTTTACACATTTGTTTTTGTTAAAACGGAAGACAAGATTATGAAAGCTGATTTGACAGGTGTTTTGACAGCTTATGGCGCACAGCACCCGATTGCTGTAATAGAGCTTCCTGCTTTGACTGTTGAAGATGTTGCAAGATTTATTGAACTAAAACATTTTGAAACTCTTTATACAGGTAACATTTTACGCAGAACAAAGGGCGAAGTAACTTCAATGGATGTTGCAATGCCGGAAGTTCTTCAGCCAAACGTTGAAATTTACAAAAAAGAAGTCAAAAAAGCACTTCAATAAGATTTTTAACAATATTTCAAAAGGCGGCAAATGGCCGCCTTTTATTTTGCCAAAATACTTTCTGTATCTAATATACTAGAACCTTAACCTTTTGAAACATTTTTGTTTCTTTGCTTTCCTTGTGTTATAATACCTTTAAACGGTAATACTATTATGGGAGAGGAAAATTGAGCGAACAAAAATCAATTTTTGGCGACGGAAAAATAATTCAGGTCAATATAAAAGATGAAATGAAAAACTGCTACATAGATTACGCTATGTCAGTTATCGTAGGGCGTGCGCTTCCTGACGTTCGTGACGGTTTGAAACCTGTTCACAGACGTATATTGTTTGCGATGAATGAACTCGGAATGTCTTATGACAAACCGTTCAAGAAATGCGCCCGTATCGTCGGTGAAGTTTTGGGTAAATATCACCCTCACGGCGATAGTTCGGTTTATGAAGCGTTAGTAAGACTTGCTCAAGATTTCAATACAAGATATTTGGTTGTTGACGGTCACGGAAACTTCGGCAGCGTGGACGGTGATGGCGCAGCGGCAATGCGTTATACAGAGGCAAGAATGGCTCCTATAACGATGTCAATGCTTGCAGATATTGAAAGTGAAACAGTTGACTTTATGCCTAACTTTGACGGCAGTTTGGAAGAACCTACAGTATTACCTGTAAGATTACCGATGCTGTTATTGAACGGTTGTTCGGGTATTGCGGTTGGTATGGCAACAAATATTCCTCCGCATAATGCAAGAGAAGTTATTGAAGGAGCTATTGCTCTTATCGACAACCCCGAAATTACTGTTTCCGAACTTATGGAAGACGTTAAAGGGCCTGACTTCCCGACTGCGGCGACTATTGTTGGTATTAACGGTAG
>JAILHI010000106.1 GCA_024695865.1 Candidatus Gastranaerophilales bacterium | reverse complement strand
CATTAAAGCTTTAGGACGTTTATATTACAGGACAAGTTACGGTCAAAATGTCTTGAAACATTCACTTGAAGTCGGACATATTGCAGGTATGCTAGCCGCAGAAATCGGCGCAAATGAAGCTATTGCAAAGCGTGCAGGACTTTTGCACGATATCGGTAAGGCAGTCGATCAGACACAGGAAGGCACGCACATCCAGCTTGGTGTTGAACTTGCTACAAGGTACGGCGAAAGAAATGAAGTCATACACGCAATAGAGGCTCATCACGATGACGTTGTCGCAAACACAATTGAAGCAGTATTAGTCAAAGTGGCTGATGCCATTTCTGCAGGCAGACCGGGTGCAAGACGTGATACATTGGAAATATATATTAAACGTCTGCAAAAGATTGAGGAAATCGTTAACAGTTACGAAGGCATAAAACAGTCATTTGCGGTTCAGGCGGGACGTGAAGTCAGAATTATTGTTGAAGCCGAAAGGTTCGACGATTTGGCATCACAAAAACTTGCCCGTGATGTTGCAAAACGTATAGAAGATGAACTTGACTATCCGGGACAAATCAGAGTAACAGTTGTCAGAGAATTCAGAACAACTGAAATAGCAAAGTAATATATTAAATGACAAACACAATAAAAATTTTATTTTTTGGAGATATCGTCGGCAGACCCGGAAGGTTTGCCGTACGAGATTTCTTGGCTGAAAATAAAAAATGTCATCCTGAACTCGTTTCAGGATCTCAAGTTCAGAATGACAGAACAGGCGAAGAATCCCAAAACTTTTTCACAATTGTTAATGTCGAAAACGCATCTCACGGATTCGGCTTAACTGAAAAAAATTACAATGATTTAGTCGAATATGGTGTAGACTGTATGACATCAGGAAATCATATTTGGGATAAAAAAGAAATTTTTAACTATGTAGATGATGCCGAAAAACTTTTAAGACCTTTCAATTATCCTGACGGAACAAAAGGTCAGGGCAGTCGAATTTTTGATTTTAACGGTGTGAAAATAGGTGTAATCAATGTATTAGGCAGAGTGTTTATGTCGCCTGTCGAATCTCAATGGACAAAAGTCAGAGATGAAATTTTACGCATTAAACAAATTACACCGATAATAATAATTGATTTTCACGCGGAAGCAACGGCAGAAAAAATGTGTTTTGCCAAATTCTGTTCAGAGCTTGGCGTAAGCGCATTTTTCGGCACACATACACACATTCAAACAGCAGATGAACGTATCATAAACAATATGGCATACATTACGGATGCAGGATTTTGCGGTACTTATGAAAGCGTAATCGGTATGGATTACAATACTTCTTTAAACCGCTTCACAACCGTAATTCCCGAAAGATACGAAGTTGCGCAGGGTGATGTTGTGCAAATCAACGCTGTCGAGGTTGAAATCGACACGGATTTAGGATTTGCGACATCAATAAAAAGGATTTCGATGATAGAAGATAAAAGGAATAAGGAAAATGAAGACTGATTTACACATTCATACCTACTATTCGGATGGTGTGTTTTCGCCCGAAAAAATTGTTGACACGGCACTTGATGTCGGATTAGAAGCAATAGCTTTGACGGATCACGACAACATTCTGTCATACGACGTGGCAAAAAAATACCTTCAGGAAACAGGTAAGAAATTGGAAGTTATTCAAGGTATTGAAGTCAACACTCTTTATAAAAATAACGAAGTCCATATACTTGGTTATTTCATGGATGTAGAAAACAGCGATTTTAAAGAAATGATTAAAACTCAACAGCAAGCACGTATTAAGCAGACAAAAGAAATCATCTCGCTGCTTGCAAAAAAAGAGGGTATAAAAATTAAATTTGACGATATAAAGCGTCAGGTCGCACCCGGCGGAAGTATCGGACGTCCGCATATTGCAAAGGCTATCACAAATGCGGGCGGAACAACAAATGTTATGGAAGCTTATGCAAAGTATATAAATGACGATTCCCCTGTTTATGTACAAAGAAAAACAGTATCGCCGCATGATGCGGTTGAAATAATTTATGATGCTGGCGGAATTCCTGTTATAGCTCATCCGCATGACCTTGAAATTGCGAGAGAACTAATTAAAGAGCTTATGCAATACGGGCTTAGAGGGATTGAAGCTTATCACAGGAAACATTCTCCTGCATGTGTTGAATATTTCTCATCTATGGCGGAAGAATTCGGGCTTATAGTTACCGGCGGTTCGGATTTTCACTGTCCGAATATTATGAACGGACAAATAATTCTCGGTAAGAATTTTGTTCCAGAATGGGTTTATTCAAAGTTATTAGAAGAAAAAAAGAGGATAGATATGGCATAATGACAAAAAAAATGTACCCAAAAATTGAATATATGGTTGTTGCACTGGTACTTTTTGCAGTACTGCTTCTTATAATACCTTTTTCCAGAGGAAACACAATGCTGGCATATTATATTTCCAAATGGAATGAGGTTTATAACAAAGTCGAATATATGTTTTCGGTTATGAATGCGCATGTCGACGATGATATGTTAAAGAGTCTTAAAAAGGCAAAAACAACAAAAGAAAAAGAACAATTACTTTTGGCTATTGTAAAACCTTATTTGCGAATCAATACCGAAAACGTACCGTCAAAATTTTACAGACCAAAATTTAAAAACGGCGACAAAATTTCTAACGACGACAGATATTATTTTGATGAGTTTTATTTCACGAAAAACAGGATTATAATCGGAATAAAGAATATAAAAACATCAGAACAAAATGATCCGTTTTTTA
>JAILHI010000087.1 GCA_024695865.1 Candidatus Gastranaerophilales bacterium | reverse complement strand
CAAAAGCCATCACTTCGCTCGCAATAAACGGCGTTACGGGCAAGGCTCATCGCCATCAACCTCTTGCAAAAAACATTCACAGGATGTTTTTTGCTGCGGCAGAGTAGCCTCTGCTCGCTTGTTTCTCGCAGTGACGTATTAAGTTAATTTTTGTAAATCGGAAAATACATTAAAAAATTTTCTGACAATTAATATTATTATGGAAGAATAAGTTTGGAAATTTTTATGGAGGAAGAATGAACTTAAATCTTAAAAAAGAACAACTGTATGAAAAAATTATTGATGCCAAAACGGCTTCCCAAATTCTCGGCATTTCCCGTTCAACCATCTACAAAATGGTGGAACGAAAACAGATTGACTACATAGAATATGAATATCCTTATGCCATAAGGTTTTATGAAACAGATGTTCTTGATTTTCTTAAAAATCATAAAATAAAAGCAATTAAAGATTTATGAAAAAACCCCGCAATCTCTTTTGATTGACGGGGTTTTTTGCTTTATACATCAATTTCACGATTTGTATTTATACATTCCTGTGCAAGATTTTCTCTGTTCTTCGATACAAAATTGTATTTCTTCAACTTTTCTATCTGCGAAAAAATACCCCCTTTGCCCTCTGCGGTTGTGTATAATCCTTCAAACGCCGCATCTGCTTCCCTTATCGCCTGCTGAATTTCTCTGCTCCTTTCCACAAAAAGAAGTATTTTTTCATATAACTGCTGAAAAGATTTCATTATCTCGTTTAAATTATCCGTTTTTATTTTGTTTTCCCACATTTTGCCTATTATCTTTAAGGTGGCAAATAAAGTGGACGGGCAAACAATGATAATATTCTTTTTTATCGCCTTGTTCAAAAGGTCGGAATTGCCGTAAATATAACTTGCACACGCTTCAAGAGGTATGAACATCAGTTTAAATTCGGGGCAGTTTAACCCCTCAAGTTTGTTATATTTTCCGCTTAAATCCTCTATCATACCTTCGGCAGAATCAAAAAAGGCTTTCAGTTCACGCTCTTTTTCCTCCTCATCGTTACTGCTGCAAAAATTTTGGAAATTGTTAAGAGGACATTTTGAATCAATAACTATATGTTTGTTATCGGGAAAAAACACTATCGCATCAGGCTGTATTTTATTCTCTGCTTCATCATCGTAAATTTTCAACTGTGTAATATAATTACCCTTTTCTGCATCTGTTCTCTTATTAATCAGACCCGCCTGATTTAAAAGGTTTTCAAGAATTAATTCCCCGAAATCGCCCCTGCTTTTTGAATTGTTCTTTATCGCATCTGCAAGTTTATCCGCCGTTGTCTGTATATTTTTGCTCTCTCTGACAAGATTTTCAATCTGAACCTTTAACTCAGCCGTTTTAACCTCGCCCTGTTTGTTTAATTCTTCAACCTTATTCTTAAAATTGTCAAAATCTCTCTGCAAGGGCTTGAATTTTTCTTCCAGAGCCTCTTTATTCTGTTCCCTTAAATCTTTTTGTTCCGCCTTAATTATCTCATCGGCAAGATTTTTAAAGTCTTTCTGCAAAAGTTCCTGCAAATTTTGCATAGTTTCAAGTTTTGCCTTTTTGCCCGAAAGGTTTTCCGTAAGTTCCAAAACCTTTTCCTGAAAAACTTTGTTTTCTCTTTTAAGACCGTTTATTTCCGATTTTTTTATCAGAAAACAAACCAAAAAACCGATAATTATGCCGACAACCCCGATTAAAACATTTAAAAGCATTTCTTCCCCTTTTTATTTTATAAACTTCCGTGCGTATCCGTTCCGCCCGTTTTGATTAAATTCAGTTTTTCCGCTATCTTTTTGACGCTTCTTGCCCTGTGAAATTTGATTATTCCCCTGTGCCGTCTGTACGGATAGTAAGTTTCAAGCCCGTCAAGCCCGATATCAACCATACATTTAACAAAATGTTCGTGGTTAATCGTCCAACAGCAAGCAGAATGAGCCAAAACCGCAAGTCCGCCCGCCTGATGAATGGCTTCGATTAATTTAGGAACATTTCTCGTCGAAAAAATTCTCACGATATCCTTTTCGGTTTCCGCCTTATTCTTTGCCAAAAACGGTTTCAAATCCTCGGAATTTATGTCTGCACCGTAGCCAAGCAGATGCAGAAAAATCCCCCTGTACCAACAATCAAATTCAATCCCCGTAACAAGTTCGGGATAATCGTTAAAATTAAGGTCTTTGTAACCGTCAAACGTATTGTGGTCGCAGATGGAAAAGTGTTTCAGCCCCTTTGCCCTCGCCTGCGCTATAATCTCTTTCGCAGAACATTTACCGTCCGATGCGGTTGTGTGTATGTGAAAATCGGCTATGCTCTTATAATCGTTTTCACTCAAATTATTAAATAATTGTTTTAAACTATCTTTTGTTTGGTTCATAGTGTATAATCTTTTATGGCAATTATATAATAAACTAAAAAGAGTTAAAATATGGCGAAAAAATCTTCAAACAGAGTTGTTATGATTTTTAAAATCTTTTGGGACGGTATTGTCTGGTATTGCAAATACCTCGATACCTTTTTAAAATACATGTTCTTTCCCGTTTTCGGTCAGATTTTGGGCATTTTTCTCATCTTTTTGGCAAATTATTACTTTATCGTAAATATTTCCGACCTGATAAAAAAATATCAACTTTTAGACAATCTTCCGCTTGTTTTCACCCTTTTGATAATTTGCGTTGCCCCGGGGTTTCTGGTTTTCGGAAAAGCCTTCTTCGATTACCTTGTAGCCTTTACCTCGCTTAACTCCATGGCGTACGTTTCAAGAGGTGAAAAACTTAAAAACAAGCCGCTCGATACAAAAACTCACGATGACCTCTTAAAAAAACGTATGGGAAAATACTTAATCCTTTTATGCCTGTTTTCGCTGTTGTTCTTAATAGGTGTAAATATCTTATTAATCGTTCCCTATATAATTGTGTCGGTCTATTTCTGTCTTGTTTTTCAGGTCTTTATGCTCGAAGAATCCGTTTCTCCCGTAGGTGCGTTTAAAAGAAGTTTTCACCTCGTAAAAACAAATTTCGGTATAACCGTTTTGCTTCTTGCTCTTTCCTACCTTTTAACCTATTGGTTTTTGCCGAATTTGTTTATCTTCGCCTTTGAAAAATCAAAATTATTGCCCTATCTCGCTATGCCGATACAAAACTACCTCAACGTACTTCCCATAAAAGAGGTTGTAACTTCGGCTTTAGACAGTTTAACAAATTCAATCAGTTTTCTGCCCGCCGATATTACCTCTCAGATAAACACGTGGCAGACTGCTAATTTTAACATCAATGACTTTATCAACACCGAAAAAATAGCACAGGATTTGACACGAAACGTGATTGCCCTTTCCGTTATTGCGTTTTTACTTCCGATGAGATGTTCGTGGTTTACGATGTTATACAAAATTTTTGATACCGAAAAAACCGATGAATTGAGAAAACAGGATTATAAAAAGGAAAAATAATGTTCGTTTGTACCAAATGCGGCAAAGCCGACAGTTTTGAATTTATGGTTAATCCCTATTATAAATCGCCCGAAAAAATAAAATCATCGGTCGATAAAAAGGGCAATCTTTCAATCACGGCAGACGGACATACCTTTACCCCCGATTTAAACTTTATGAATAACTATGCGGTATGCAGTTTCTGCGGCAGTATTTACTGCTGGGATTACTCAAAAAGGGGTGAAAAATGAACACCTGCTCAGTAGGTCAGACAGAAACAAAAATCCTGAAATACGACGGCAAAATCAAACTGAGTTCGGGCATCGACTTCGGCCCATTAGAAATTGCCTATGAAACCTACGGCAAACTTAACGAAAACAAAGACAACGCAATTCTCGTTATCCACGCTCTGACAGGTGATGCGCACGCTGCGGGTTATCACGATGTCAACGACAAAAAACAGGGCTGGTGGGATAAAATGATAGGTTCGGGAAAAGCGTTTGACACCGACAAATACTTTGTCGTTTCCTCAAACATGCTCGGCGGCTGTTCGGGTACAACGGGCCCGTCCTCAATTAACCCCGAAACAAACAAACCCTACGGTCTGTCTTTCCCCGTTATTACAATGGAAGATGCCGTAAAAGTCCAAAAAATACTTATTGACTATCTCGGAATAAAAAAACTTATCGTAACGGGCGGTTCAATGGGCGGTATGCAGACACTCGAATGGGCTGTTTCCTACCCCGAATACGTTTCAAAAGCAATCGTTATCGCTTCAACGGCAAGACTTTCCGCACAGGGTATCGCCTTTAATGCCGTCGGCAGAAACGCAATCTTATCCGACACAAACTTCAACAACGGCGATTATTACGACAAACAGGCTCCCGAAAAAGGACTTTCCGTCGCAAGAATGATAGGACACATCACCTACCTTTGCGAAGAATCCATGCACAAAAAATTCGGCAGACGCTTGCAGAACAAAGAAAAACCCGATTTTGACCTCGGTATCGATTTTCAGGTCGAAAGTTATCTTCAGCATCAAGGAAGTTCCTTTGTCGAAAGATTTGATGCAAACAGTTATCTTTACATCACAAAAGCCGTCGATTATTTCGATTTGGCGGAAAAATACGGCTCGCTCGAAAATGCTTTTGCGCAAACGAATGCAAGTTTTCTTATCATCTGTTTTTCATCGGATTGGCTTTTCCCCGTCTGCCAGTCAAAAGAAATGACAAAGGCGCTCGTTAAAGCGGGAAAAGATGTTTCGTTCTGCGAAATCGACTCGCCCTGCGGGCATGATGCCTTTCTGCTTGAATTTGACACCCAGACCGAAATCATTAAATCGTTTTTGAAAAAGGATAATTGAGCATGAATAATACCGAAAATTTAACCGTACATCTTAATTATTCCGAAATTGTCAAACTGATTGAACCAAATTCAAAGGTTTTGGATTTGGGCTGCGGCGACGGCACTCTGCTCGAAAGACTTATAAAAGAAAAAAATGTAAGCGGACTCGGTGTGGAAATAGACCAAAATAACGTTATCCAAAGTATTCATAAAGGGCTGTCCGTAATTCAGGGGGATATCGATGAGGGGCTTGCCGATTTTGCCGACAACGACAAGGACTACGTCATTCTGAACCAAACCCTGCAATCAACACAAAAACCCGACTACGTAATACGTGAAATGCTTCGTGTCGGGAAAAAAGCAATCGTGAGTTTTCCTAACTTTGCATACTGGAAAGTCAGAATGTATCTGCTTTTGAACGGCAAAATGCCAAAATCAAACATTTTGCCTTATGATTGGTATGATACCCCGAATATCCACCTTTTGACCGTCCGTGACTTTTTTGATTTTTGCGAACAGAGAAAAATTAAAATTGAAAAATCTATCCTTATGCGCAGGGGAAAGGTTATAAAATCGAGGTTTAAAAAGGTTTTTGCGGATATTTTCGCCGAGGAAGTTATTTTTGTGATTTCGCAATGATGTTATATTTGTTGGGTTTCACCCAACCTGCACTCTGAATATTTTTAATGGTAGACTAAAGTCTACCCTACAACTTAATTATTATATCGGCTGTCTTGGATTTTGTTTCACAAAAAGCACCTGTTCACTGTCTTGACCTGTTCGCAATAAACGGCGTTACGGTCTTGCTCCTCGCAAGCCCTTCAGCCTCTGCTCACAGGTCGCTTCACTGCGTTGCCGTTCACTTTGCTTTTT
>JAILHI010000005.1 GCA_024695865.1 Candidatus Gastranaerophilales bacterium | reverse complement strand
TCGCCTAAGGACTTTTCGATTTCCTGTGAAATTCTGCCGTAGATTTTAATGTCTGCCAAATCGTTTAAAGCATTTAATTTTCCTGTTATATAAAGACTCATATTAGGGCCTTCGACGGTTACGGGTTTTAAATATGCGTTTCCGCCCGAAATTTCCACGTTGCCTTTTGCCGTTGTGTAAATTCCCGTGTTTTTCGGCTTTTAGCAACTCTTTAACGTAATCACTCATTTTTTTTCTTGTTCCACATTTTGCACAGTTTCCCGTATTTTTTTGTTAAACTTCTTTTTCATAATTTTCCTCCCCGTTAAATTGTTTAAATCCGTTTTTAAGAAGAAGATACAAATTACAATAGGACATCAAAACAAATGAAATTTGGTGAGCTTTCATTCTGCAATCTTTTGAAATATTTGACAAATGCTCCCATAATAATTTTGCATCTGTCTTATTCATGTTTTTATTGCAGGCACTTTCAATAAAATCATCTCTTCTGTTATAATATTCATTAGTTGCCTCTTTAAGCATTAATCTTCTTATTATGTCAGCGTGAGCCAGAGAAAAATCTCCGAGAATATGCAATATTTGTATTATTTGCTCCTGATAAATTATTTTTCCGTATGTTTCTTTTAAAACAGGCTCCAATAATGCATGCTCATATTCTCTGATTTCTGAAAATTTTGCATTAAAAAATTTTTTTACCGAATTATTGTTAAGGCAGGAAACCGCCATTAATTCTTCTATGCTTTCGGGGGCTATTTTTTTTATTTGAAATTCAAAGTCTTGTTTTGACACGTAATCAAAAAGACATACCTTTCTATACAAAAATTTTTGTTTCGTTCATTTTCTTTGTTGCATCATTTATCGGATAACCCGTGTACTTAAAGCGGCATAAAAGCATATATAAATCATCAGGCTCACGAAGTCCGAGATAGCCGTTGCCCAAATACACAAACCATCTGATATTAAAATTGATTATCATTGCCGTTGCAAGCTGAATATCGTTTTGCTCCAAAAGAGCGTTTTGCGACTGATATTCGCCGTCATAACCGATTTTGACCTTTTTGTCAGGCAAATCCTCACGTTTTTTAACACCTCTCCATAAATCATCAACCAAAGGCAGATAAATTCTGTGCTTGTAAACTTCGTCTTCTTCAATTCTTAACTGAAGATTGTAGCCGCAAATCTTGTTGTTTTCGTCATAACAGTAAAAAGCATTGTAAACATCGGGCTTTTTATCCCTTTTCATAGGATTTAACTGCTCGTTTTTTAGGTCAGCCGCCGTCTTTGGCTTTTGTTTTTCAAAATCGTCACTGAATTGTTTTCTGACAATTTCTCTGATTTTGTCATAATCCATGTTAATTCTCCTTTTTCATATCCCGTATTTTTATTTTAAAGGGTAAATACATCAAATAAGGACGTATTTTAACAATTTTTAAAAAAATTTTTAGAAATAAAAATCAAAGGGCTGAAAGGTTTTGACACTAATTCAGCATTACAGCGGGCAGAACCTAATCACTTCGCTCGCAATAAACGTGCCTACGGTTGTCCCTACGGTTGTCGTCTGCAAGTCTTTCAGACTTGTGCCGCCAAGCCTCCGCACTCTGCTCGCTTGTTCGTTTACCCATCAACTTTGATTTTGCAAGTCCCCTGCCATACGTCCGAAACGCCCTCCGGTTTAAAAATCGGGTGCATCAATGACTTACATGTTTATAATAACAGCCTACCCCGTCAAAACAGGACTTATAAAAATAAATTTTTAAAATTTTTCTGAATAAATTGCAATCCTCGGACTCAGAATGAATAATAATTAAATAAAATGTCATAAAAACTTGTTATCTGCCTGCTAAAAATATATAATTTTGTTATACTCAATTATTAACTCAACATCAACAGACTTTAAATGTTAATTAAAGTATAATTTATCCAAAGGGTTTATATCTATGAAATACAAATGCTGCTCTATGTTAATGGGCGGAATAGAATTCAGATACAACGGCATTGCTTTATGCCAGAGAGTTGACCATATAGGCGGCGGCGATATTGTCGTTCAGACCTATGACGACAAAAAGGACAAAAATTTTCAATTTGATACTAACAAGTATTTTGAAAAACAAAAAGAAATTATTGAACAAAATAAAACAGGTAAAGTATATAATCGATGCGTTGGCTGTCTTGAATTAAAAAAACGTGAATGGCCCGAAATTGAAGATATCAGAATAAATCAGATAATTCTTCATCACTGGACAAAATGTAATTCACATTGTATGTATTGCTACACCAACAAAGATAAAAAATACTTTAATTCCAGAAGAAATTATAATGTTTTACCGATTTTAAAACAATTTGACGAAAAAGGGGAGGTCATCGCCTATGCGGGAACGTGCTGTTTTGCAGGCGGCGAAATTTCCTGTCTGAAAGAATTTAACGATATTGTTAAACTTCTTGATAAATATGACTATTCCTATATCTTTAATTCTTCCTGTGTGAAATTTGAAAAGACCGTTGAAAAATGTCTCCAAAAAGGCAACGGAATGTTGATAGTTTCAACAGATTGCGGAAACAGAGAACTTCATAAAAAAATCAAACAAGTTGATACCTTTAATACCGTTTGGAAAAATATCAAAAAATATGCTGAAGCCGCAAAAGACCATAAAGATATGATTTATACAAAATATATCATATTAAAAGATATTAATGATAACGAACAGGCTATAACCGAATTTATAGAAATGAGCAAACAAAGCGGCATTGAAACCATTTTAATGGAAATCGACCATTACTATTTTTGTGAAAACAGAGATAACATTCCGCAATATATAATCGATTTATTCTATTTTGCCTTTAACAAAGCCGAAGAAATGGGACTTAAATGCCAAATATATTCTAATTCCGGCGTATTATTGTTACAGGGAAAATATGCAGATAAATTTTGGAAACCGTATTTGTTTGATGCAGGCAAACATATAACAAATTATTCCATGCGGCATATATTGCAAATTCCGCTTAATAATACAAATAATATAAGTGAATATGATGATATAAATTCTACCGCAACTAACAACAACCTGACTTATACGGATATCTGGAAAATTTGCGAAGAAAACAAAAATCTTAAAAGTATAAACGGTTATATTTACATATACAAAAATACTGAAAACTAAATAAGGACAACCTAATAGATAATAATAAATAATACATTATTTTAGTATAAAATTGTAACCAAGAACTTCCATAATCGTTTGAATAATTTTTTGTTTGTGTTAAATTGTAGTTACGACGGTTTATACCGTTAGTCTATTGAACGGAAGTGAATTAATCTGAAAAATATAATTACCGCAAAACATTCAGGATTTTGTTATGGCGTTAAGCGTGCGGTTGAAACAACAAAAAATCTTAAAAGAGAAAACCCCGATGCTAAAGTCTGGATTCTCGGAGAGTTAATTCATAATTCTCATGTAATCAAAGAATTGCAGGAATTAGGTATCAATACCGTTGATGAACTTCCCGACAATGAAACGGGCTATTGTGTTATCAGAAGCCATGGCGCTTCCCCTGATGTTATTCGTGATGCGACAGAAAAGGGATTTGAAATCGTAGATTTAACATGCCCCGACGTTAAAAAAGTTCAACAAAGAGCGGTCGAACTTGCGCAAGAAAATTATCTCGTTATAATCGTCGGCAAACCCGAACACCCCGAAGTCGTTGCAATTAAGGCTAACGCAAAGCATTACCAAGATGCTGTTTACGTCGTTCCCGATATCGATGAATTAAAACGAATTGAAGATGAAATCAAACAGCACAAAAAAATCGGCGTCGTTGTGCAAACAACTCAAAAAATTGAAGCGTTAAACGAAATCTTGAATTATTTAACTACCATTTCAAAAGAAATCAAAATCTTCAATACAATATGCAATTCCACGCAAATGCGCCAAAAGGAAGCGAGAGATTTGGCTAAAATATCAGATTTAGTCGTTGTTGTCGGCAGCAAAAAAAGCGCGAACACAACTCACCTTGCGGAAATTTTGCGTGAAATCACAAAAACAATTCACATTGAAACAGATGAAGAACTTTCGCAATATGAAGATATTATTGTGAATGCTCAAAACATCTCAATTACCGCAGGTGCTTCAACACCTGACGACATTATTAAAAAAGTTTTTGACAAACTATCTAGTTATTAGGAAGGATAAATATTATGACACAACAAACAATGAACGAACAGGACGAATTTGTCAGATTACTTGAAGAAAGTTACAATTACAAATTTCAGGTTGCTGATATCGTAAAAGGTATCGTCGTAAAAGCGGAAAATGACGGTTTTCTCGTTGATATAGGCGCAAAAACGGAAGCATTTTTGCCCGGCAAAGAAATCCCGAGCGCAACAGAAAAAGAAGAAAGTCTTAAAGTCGGCGACGTAAAAGAATTCTATGTTTTACGTGAAGAATCAGATAAAGAAGACGGCTGCATAATTCTTTCATTAAAGAAATTATCTTGCGCAAAATCATGGCAAAATCTTCAAAATGCAAAACTTAACAATGAAACAATTATCGCAAAAGTTGTTCAAATCGTTAAGGGCGGCGTAATTGCAGAAGCAGAAGATTTAAGAGGCTTTATCCCCGCAAGCCAGTTAAGAACGGGAAGCCCCTTTGAAGGTCTTATGGATCAGGAAATTGAAGTAAAAATTCTTGAAGCAGACCCGCAAAAGAACAAACTTATCTTCTCACAAAGACAAGCAATTGCAGAACAAAGAGAAAAAGTTGTTGACGATGTTATCGTTAACCTCGAAGAAGGTTCAATCGTAAAAGGTGAAGTCGTAAGAATTGCAAACTTCGGCGCTTTCGTTGACATCAACGGCGTTGACGGACTTCTTCCGATTTCCGAAATCTCATGGCAAAGAATTAAACACCCGTCAGATGTTATTCAATTGGGTCAGGAAATCGAAGTTAAAATTCTCAAAATCGATAACGAACTCAAGAGAATCAGCCTCAGTTTAAAGAGAATGGGCGATAACCCGTGGGAAGAAATCGAAAACGAATTTAAAGAAGGACAGGTTATTACAGGTATCGTTAACAAAGTAGCCTCATTCGGTACGTTTATTAACATTTTCCCCGGTGTTGAAGCCTTGCTTCCAGCAGCAGAAATGGAACCCGCTAACGCAAATCCGTTTACAATCTACAATGTAGGTGATGAAGTTAAAGTTATGATTAAAAAATTCACACCGCAAGAACACAGAATTGCATTAACGGTTAAAGACATGCCGAAGGAATGTTAATCAAATATCTATAAAAACAAAAAGGCGGGTTTTACCCGTCTTTTTTATTGCAAAAAAAAGCCGCATTAGCGGCTGTCAGACTTGGGGAGGGTGTAAAAGTTTACCCTTTTACAATTACTTTATCGGCAAAGAAAAAACTAACTTTACTCAAATTTAGTTAAAATACTCTACATGATGTAGAAGAAAAGTTTGAAATTATCATGACAAGAAATTCAACTCGGATACCCAACAAAAAAACGAAGAAATCGCCCTCAAAAACATAAATAAATACATGACAACAGACCGTTTACGTTTTATAAAGAAAAGTAAATCGACAAAAACCAGACAAATATTGAACAACAGAAAAATATTTAAAAATGTAAACGACAAATATTACAACATTGAAACATAAACAAAGGGCTGTCAGGCATGGGCTTACAACACACAAGATAGAAGAATTTTGGCTTAACAATCCGTATTATTTCGACAACCATAATACGACAAATGCACAAATATTTAATTATAACGTGCTGTTTACAAAAATTCAAGATATTAAAATTTCTTAATGATAACAAAATGTGAAATAATTCAATCATTAATTATATTTGATATATAATTATGAACGTAAAATAACAACAAAAAGGAAAAATTATGAACAAAAAAGGTATGACATTACCTGAAATATTAATAGCATTCACGGTTATAGGAGTTATAGCGGTATTAGCAATCCCGACATTTATGAAATTTCAGCACGATAAAGATATAGTAACAAGACTTGAAGCATCAAGAGCAACATTAGCACATGCCACCAAAATTGCTGAAACAAACATAGGAAATCTCGAGGACTGGGATTTAGCAGATTTATCAAATGCGGAAATCTTCAGAACCTATTATAAACCGTATATTCAGACAGGAAGAAACTGCGTAGGACATGCTTCCGATAACTGCTGGTCTAAAACAACATCATTCTTTGGCTCAGCACCTGACGGCGGGGCAAAATACGGTATCACAGGCAACGCAGAAGCAGCCTTTACCCTCTCTGACGGTATAAACGTTTCATTGGCTAAAACAGCCGTTGTGGAAGAAAAATTCGGTACAGAAAGCAAATTACCGACCTCTCTTGTATTTATGGTTGATGTAAACGGACATACAGGCCCTAATGCAATAGGAAAAGATGTTTTTGCTTTCATTTTAACAGATAACGGACTTTTACCGGCAGGAACCGATAATTTTTCCGCCAACTGCACAAAAGGCAATGATTTAAACGACGATTACTGGGATTGTTGTTCTAAAGTTATAGCGGATAAAACAAGAGATTATATGTAAAAAAAAAAGCCCTCTTTCGAGGGCTTTTTTATTAACCGAATGTTTTAAATGATTTTTCAACGTTGGTATCGATAACTTTCTTAACCGAATCAATTTCTGTCTGAATTGCGTTGTGTGAAGTTTGCAATCTCTGTAATTCGAGTTCCAACTGTTTATCTTTGTGCTGATAATAATCCATTTGTGCTTTGTATTCTGAAATGTAAGCATTATCATCATCTGTATCTAATTCATCAGCAACCGTTGAAAGTGAACCGTAAAATACGTTAACCTTTTTGGGTTCGCCGCTAAGATCAGTGTCATTGTATTCAACTCTTTGAAGTGTCCATTCACCCAATCTGAGCTGCTGCTGCAAGTATTCGGAATCCATACATCTGTCATCATAGTGGTAAGCTTCTGTCTGAGATGCTTCTATTATTGCTTTTGCCTCATCAACTTCTGCTTGAGCCATTTCAATTGCATCCTGGCAATAATCCATTGTAACACTCTGATTTGCGGGAACATTGCCGAATGCCTGTAAAGACATACCGTGCTGTGCAAAGTATTTACCAAAGTTTAATTCGTCCATACCCTGAACTTCTTCAGCCATAGTGTATCTGTTAACAGGTTCACCGTTGCTCAAAATAGTATAATTTTGTAAAAGTTCTTTAAAGTTTGCACCGTTGATTTCAGTTGCCGTTGCATTACCATCTGCATCAACAGAATTGAAGGTTAAAACTTTAGTATTTTGTGCTAAATCAAGAGCTTGTTCAGCAAATTTGAGCATTACTTGAGAAGCTTGATCACCGGGTCTGATTTCAACGCCGTTTTTAGTAACCAATTTGTAGCCCAATCCTTCAGGATAAGCTGCTGTGATTGTATCATAAGTAAGTCTTACTGAATTAACAGCATTTGAGCCATCGCCAACAGGAGTAAGAAACATCAATCTTCTGTTGTTGATACCTTCGCTGTATTTTGTAGAAATCTGCTGCATCTTTTCAGCAATTGCTGATCTGGCATGGTTAATCTGCTGTGCTTCATATTCGTTATCGTTTCTGCGAGCAGTTAATTGTAAAAATCTTGATTGTGATGCTGAAAGTCCCATTTTTCTTACCTACTTACCTTACACATGTATAATCGGCATTTCGGGGTGAAAACTTTAATTATTTGATTTGATTTTACGAAAAATGTTTACAATTCGTTACAAAAAAATCAAACTATTCTTTGGATTAGATTTAATAAAATAATTTTTACCGATAAAATTTTGGCGAATTACGGGATTTAGAGATTTTCCGTTTTATATTTTCAAATTTCTTAAAGCAGATAATTTATCACGAATTTCGGCAGCCCTTTCAAAATCAAGCAGAGATGCCGATTTTTTCATTTCTTTTTCAAGTTTTGCGATTAATTTCGGTAAATCTTTTGTTTCAATATGTTCTTCAGCCATATTTGACGCAATAATATCCTCGACATTTCTGAAACTTGCAAGCATTGAAAGCAGATTGTTTTCTACGGGTTTAATGATTGTCTTCGGAACAATATTGTGTTCTTTGTTGTATTCCATTTGAATTTTTCTTCTGCGTGCCGTTTCGTCGATTGCGCTTTTCATGCTATCGGTAATTTTATCGGCGTACATAATAACTTTTGAATTGGCGTTTCTCGCCGCTCTGCCGATTGTCTGAATAAGGCTTGTTTCCGAACGCAGAAAACTTTCTTTGTCCGCATCGGTTATGATTACAAGCGAAACTTCGGGGATATCAAGCCCCTCTCTTAAAAGGTTTACGCCGACAATTACATCAAATTTTCCAAGTCTTAAATCTCTCAGTATTTCAATACGCTCGATTGATGCGATTTCGCTGTGCATATATCTTGCCTGTATGCCGTTTTTGATTAGATAGTCCGAGAGCGCTTCCGCCGTTTTTTTAGTAAGAGTGGTTATCATTACTCTTTCATTTTTTTCCGTGTTGCGTTTAATTTCCGCAATAATATCGTCTATCTGATTTTTTATCGGTCTGACAAAAATTTCGGGGTCGAGTAAGCCCGTCGGTCTGATGATTTGTTCGACAATCGCCTGAGATTTTTCTCTTTCGTATTCTGCGGGAGTAGCGGAAATAAAAATTCTCTGATTAATTTTGTTCCAAAATTCCTCTGCTTTAAGCGGTCTGTTATCTCTTGCGCAGGGCAGCCTGAAACCGTATTCGACAAGAACATCTTTTCTTGAACGGTCGCCGTTATACATTGCCTTTAACTGCGGTATAGTAACGTGAGATTCATCAATTACCGTTAAAAAATCACCCTTGAAATAATCAAGCAGTGTTGCGGGCGGTGTTCCCGCCGCTCTGCGTTCAATAATTCTCGAATAGTTTTCAATACCGCTGCAATAGCCCATTTCTCTTATCATTTCAATATCGTATTTGACCCTCTGGGAAATACGCTGGGCTTCAATCAGTTTGCCCTGACTTTCAAATTCCGCAACCTGTGATTTAAGTTCCTGTCTTATTAAAGCAAGTGTCATATCAACATCATCATCGTCGGACAAATAATGCACAGCAGGGAAAATTACGACTTTTTCGGGCATTTCCAAAATTTCGCCCGTCGTGGGATTAATTCTGAAAATCTGCTCAATTTCATCGCCCCAAAAGGACAATCTTATAACATTGTTTTCATAAGACGGCATAATTTCAACAACATCGCCCTTTGCTCTGAAACTTGATCGGACAAGTTCAATATCGTTTCGGGTGTATCTGACATCGGCAAGATATCTCAATAACTTGTCTCTTTCGATATTATCGCCGACACTGATAGTTGTTGAACCTTTAAAATATGCCTCGGGCAATCCCAAACCGTAAATACAACTGACCGATGCAACGACGATTACATCATCTCTTTCGTAAAGACTTCTTGTGGTATTGTGCCTCAAACGGTCGATTTCATCGTTGATTGATGCTGTTTTTTCAATATACGTGTCTGTTTTCGGGATATATGCTTCGGGCTGATAGTAATCGTAATAACTGATAAAAAATTCTACCGCATTTTCGGGAAACAATTCCTTAAATTCATTATAAAGCTGCCCCGCAAGAGTCTTGTTGTGAGCGATGACAAGAGTCTGTTTCTGAAGCCGCTCTATCACGTTGGCGATGGTAAAGGTTTTTCCGGAGCCCGTGATACCGAGCAGAGTTTGGGTATCAAAGCCGTTATAATAGCCTGATGTCAGACTTTCCACCGCTTTCTTCTGCGTTTCAGATAAACTGTATTGTGAATGTATTTTGAATTTTTTGCCCATTAAAATATTTCTTTTTGTCTTTATTTTATTATAAAAGAGGTATATCCCAAAACGTGTCCTATATAAATTATATAAGGTAATTCTTCGGTCTGTTGCCGCAAAAACGGTTGTGAATCTATATATCTGGTGTCATTGCGAACGAACGAAGTGAGCGTGCCAATCCCGAACGAACAAGGGACTGCCACGGGCTAAAGCCCTCGCAGTGACGAGTTAGGTTGATTTTTGCGGTAATATACGGATAAAATCTTAACATTATCATGATACTCTATGCAAACGAGTTTACAATACGCACTTTACCAAAATTAAATAAAGTTTTATAATATCTTTATGACTAACAGTGACTTGACACAGTATTTAAAAAGAGCATTTGAATATAAAGCGGCGGGGAATTTCAAACAGGCTATTGAAAGTTTATATAAGGCTTTGGAAATTGAACCCGAAAGTTCTGAAATTTTGTCTGAAATTGCGGGGTTGTATCTTGAACTCAGCAACACCGAAAAGGCTATCCGCTATTACGAACAGGCTCTTTTGTCAGAACCTTCAAGCATTGATATCAAATTTAAACTCGCAAAGGTCTATAAACAAGCCGGACTAATAACAAAAGCGTTGCCTCTGCTTCGTTCAATCTGCGAGGAAGATTTAAATGCTACTTACATAGCGGAAATTTTAAACCTGTTGTATCTGGAAAGTGATTTTGAGGGCGTTATTGAGTTTTACCAAAAACCTCTTGTAAACACTTCCAAAAATGCAAAAATTCATTATTATGCGGGTTCTTCATATTTGGCTCTCGGTGATAACAAAACCGCGAGAGAACTGTTTCAAAAATCTATTCAGTACGATTCGAGTGATTATGAAATTGTTTACAGTTGTGCAAATTTACTTTATGAAGAAGGAAATTACAAAGAAGCGGCTGAAACTCTTTTGGCCTCGCCTATCGCAAAAACAAATCACAAAACCTTCTACCTGCTCGGTGAAATTTGCATAGCCCAAAATAATATTACGGAAGCAATCAACAATTACAGCAAAGCCTGCAAACTTAATCCAAGAAATGCTTTGTATTATTATTCTCTTGCCACGGCATATTCTCTTAACGGCTTCTTTAAAGAGGCAGAGGACAATTATCACAACGCCGTTAAACTCAGCCCGAATAACCTGTTTTATGTCTATACTCTTGCTCTTGTTTATTATCAGACAAAACAGATTTCAAAGGCAAAAGAAAGAATTAACAGTATTTTGAGCATAAACCCCCACAACGAAAATGCTCTTGTTTTAAAGGCAAGAATTGCAACGGACGAAAATGATGTTGTCAATGCCGAAAATATATTAAAAGACGTTTTGAAGAAAAACCCGAAAAACGATTATGCGCTTTATATAAGGGCGCAGGTATTTCAAAAACTCGGCTGGTGGGAAAAAGCCATTGAATCTATTAACCTTGCTAAAAAATACAAGCCCGATTCTATGGAATACATCAGCGAGGCTGTTTTATACAATTTTTCGGCAAAGAATTATTCGGAAGCCGAAAGTTTGTGTAAAAGACTTATTGAACTTGATGAACGATACATTTTTGCATATATTAAACTTACGGAAATATATGTTGCGCAAAGACGTTTTTCGGAAGCGCTCGAAAATATTGAAATTATTTTAAAATATGACATAAATATTCCGACCGCCTACATAATGAAGGCAAAGATTTATCTTGCAAACAAATTGTATGAACAGGCGATAGAATTTGCAAGACAGGCAATTTCTCTGCAGCCCGATAACAACGAATATTATACTTTTATTGCGGATATTTACTATGAAAACCGTCAGTATAAAGATGCTTTAAGATATTACAAGTTATCGGCGGAATACGATGTTTCATCGGCATATATCCGTTATCGTGCGGCTAAATGTTCTCTTGCTCTCGGTAATCCCCGTGATGCCATTGCTGATTTTTCGGTTGCAAAACGGCTTGACCCCTACGATATGGATTTATCCATGGATTATTGCAATTCCCTGTGCGATGTTCATGAGTACAAATCCGCTCTGGAAGTCTTAAAACAATCCTTGCAGTATTGCGATTCCGAGGAAAAACGGCAACTTATTTTAAAGAAAAATGCCGAAATTAACGATATTCTTTCCAAAAATATGAGCGGTTTGCAAAAATTCTTCGGCAAATTTTCAAAGTTATAAGATTTTTGCTGCGTTTTTCGGCTCTAAATTCAGTTTTAAGTCCTTTCAGGCTATCTGTTTTATGCCAAAAATCACATATTTTTCGCACAAATATAATACAGCAAATTAATAATATTTTATCAAGTTGCTATATTAAGCAAGTCTTATTTAATAACTTATCAAGACAGATTATTTATTAAGCGTCTTGTGAGTTTTATTCTTATTATGAGGTTATCATGTCTTTATTAAAAACAAATTTCGGAAAAAGGGTCAAAGAACTCCGCAAAAGCAGAGGTCTCACACAAGAACAACTTGCGGGGCTGATTGATATTGAGCCGCCGAATATTTCCAAACTCGAAAACGGCAATCATTTTCCTTTGCCCGATAATATTGAAAAGATTTCAAAGGCATTAAACGTTCATATAAAAGATTTATTCGATTTTGAACATTATGATGAAAAACAGGTCTTGCTGGATAAAATTAATGATTATCTTCAAAAGGCTGACAGCAAAGAACTTGAATTTATTTACAAGATGATTGAAAATCTTCAACAGTATAAAAAATAAAGTCCGTAATTTATGCGGACTTTTCTGTTTCATACGAACAATTTTTTATTGGAAAAAATTTTGTTGACAAATTGTACTGAAATCTGATTATAATGAATTGTTGTTTATGTAAAATTCAACAGAAAACTTTGTCAAAAAATATGTACTAATGGCGGAAATTTTAGGATGAGTAATAAAGAGATAATTTTATCAAAGACGGGATTAGAAAATCTTGCAGAGAATATAATTTTTAGTGAAAAAAGCGGGAAGACCGTCAAAATCATATTCTCTGAAGATGTCTGCGATTTTGAAGAAAACGATTTTATTTTATACGAAGAACAGATGAAAACGCTGTTTGAATACGAAAGTGAAAATCCTCAAAACATTTGCAATCTGTTTGATTTAGACTTATTACCCGTAATTGAGGAAAAACAAAATGAATGTTTTTTGAGAAATTTATGCGAGGCAAATTTTGTAAAAGATAACAAGGTTTCAAAAGATTGTAATGAAAAATTGTGCAGACTTTTTAAAATTCAGTTAAAATATGCCTGCAAATACAAAATTCAGAGAATGATAACAAAACCCGAATTAAATCACAACGACATTATGACGATTATTTCATCGGGAACAGTTATGAAAGAGTTAATCAGTAAATAGCCGCTGAATTACAGATTATTTTTTTGATTTTTTGGCTTTTTTGGCTTTTGCCTTTAAGATTTTTTCTCTTTCCTTGGCTTCTTTTTTGAGTTCATCATTTTCTTTGATTAATTTCTTATCCATCATATCGCCGACGGTATCATCGTCATCAATATCAAAGAGAACAAGGTTTTCCATACATAATTGAGAATAAAACATTACGGAAACAATCAAAAGAAAAGTTACACAGAAGGATATATAAAAATAAAACGGCATACTCTGTGCGCTGAACATCTTTTCGGCAAGAACACCAATAGGATACAGAACAACACCGCTGAATAACAACAAAATTACAAACAAAGGAATTGCCTTAAACGCAAAATCCAGAAAAGTTTTAAGAATTTTTATCAGGTGATAGGCATAAAAGGGATTCAGTTTTGTAGTATAAAGAGTCATCTGAACGGTTAAAATACCGAGCAGAAACATTTCCGCAAAGACGACTGTCGTAATGCAGGCATAATTCGGCATAGCCATATTGACCAAAATCTGATTAAGACAAACACCGACATATACCATAAGCAGTACCATAGGACCAAGAGCAATTATTGCACCCAATCCGACAAAAAAGATTTTAAACGGATTGAAAAATCCGGGGAGAATTATCGGCTTTTCGTTAATCAAATTATGGGATATTAAAAGCAGATAACCCAGATAAAAGGTTCCTAATCCATAGGTTATATAAGCCATAGTTGACTGCCAGCCATCAAAATTAGCAATCATTTGATATGCGGGATATACAATTAACGCCGCCATAATACTCAGTTTGATGAGCCATAACTTTGCACCGAATAACGTTCTTATCGAATCAGCAACTGATGCCATAATAACCACCTATCTTAATCAACTAAAACTGCGTAATATTATTATAACTTATTCTGTTGATTTTTCAAAGTTAAATATTGTTCACTCAAAAAAAATAGTTTATTATAATGATAAAGGAGATGTCAAAATTGTTTTCAAAGAACATAAAAATGAAAAAAATTCTATCATTTTTATGTATTTTAGTTTCGGTATTTTTTTTCACATCTGAAAAAATCAATGCCGAAACAAATCGGCTTGAAAAAGTAATATATTCAGAGGATTCAGAAGTTCAGGAAAGCGTTGACGAGGAACTGTTTGAGGAAGAAAAGGAATACGAAGAATACGACGTATATACGGAAGAAGACGAACAGCCCGAAGATACAACCGAGATGATTATTCTTGCACCTCAAAATAATTTTAATGGCAAAACAGTTCTCAGGGCAACCATTGAAAAAGTATATTCTTTCCGTTCCGTCGAAGCCTTTAACACAATATGGGACAATTCGGCAAATTACAGAACCTTGTACCGAACCGTGCCGTCTATGCTTCAAACAGCGCCGTCCATTATTCACGCCGCCCATTACAGATTCAGCCCCGATGAAAATACATCTGTTTATTGGGGACATGCGGCACTTTCTTCGTTTAACGGAATGTCTGTCGGCTTTGTAGGAAAACTCGAAAGTGACTACGATTCGGGAATAAAAGTTACAACAAGAATGGGTAAACTGAACGTTGCCGCAGCCATATACGATTCGCTCGAAACAAATAATGCCGCTGGCGGTATTTTAATTTCGTCTGACGAAATTAAATTCAAAAAAATCAAAGGTTCTTTTAAATTCGGGGGCGGTTTTTATACCAATGAATACGGAGATGCAGATGCCGCCAAAAACTCGGCGGGACTTTTTGCAACCTATACAAGAGGAAGATTTTCGCTCGGAACTCAAATCGGGAAAACGCAATACGGCGGAAGCGGCGGCAGATACGGTACAAGTTTTTATCTGTACCCATCGTTCAGGCTGACCGATTCTCTGTATTTCAAGAGCAAAATTGCAAGCCATATCGACCAGAATTACAATCAGGAAGAAATCGGTCTGACCTATAAACCTGCAAGAAACAACCCGAATGAATTTTCAATCAGCCTCAATGCTTCACTTTATAACGGCGAAGGCACACGAAGCAAGCAGCGCCTTAAATTAAGTACGGAATTTAAGTTGTAAAATTGACAGAAGATAAACTTGCCGAACTTAACGGAGTTGAGGAAACGATTAATTTAAGTATTATCGGTGATTACAGAGCGGGAAAAGGCAAAATTATACCCGTAGATCTTGAAGAATACGGTTTGACTGACAGTTTTTTAATACTGTCTGCCAATCATAAAATATATGATAACAGAGAAGAAATAGAACTATCGTTAAAAAGATATAATGAAAAAACTATTTAATATCTTCAATTTTGTAATATCTTTTTGGCAAATCTTCTATTTTCTTTTTGTTTAAACTGTAAGGAACCAAAACTTCTCTGTAATATGCTTCGGGACCGCCGTTCATATGTTCTTCATCAACAGTATGTCTTTTGTCAAATTCTGCTTCAAGTTTGTTTCTGAAAGCGATATTTTCAGAATCATCATAAACGGTTGTAACATTGTTTTTGTCGTAGTTCGGTGCGGAATAACCGACCGAAGAAATAAGAGAAAACACAAACAACAAAGTAAATAATTTTTTCATCATATTATTTATAACGGTTTTTGATTAAAAAAGTTCACTTTTTATGCCAAAACATGAAGAAAACTTAATAAATATTCTCAAAAATGAGTTAAAAAGCAGAAATAATCCTGTCGATTTAAAACCCGTTTATATCGGTAAAGTTACAAATCTTTCACCCGTTGAAGTTGTTATTTTTGGCGGTGAAGCAAGCAGGGTGCAAAAAGGAACGTTTGCGCCAATATAATATGTTATGTTCGGCTGGATTCTTCGGCAAAATCAAATTCACTTCGCTCGCAATAAACGGCGTTACGGTCTTGCTCCTCGAAAGCCACCTCTTGCAAAAAACATTCACTGGATGTTTTTTGCTGCGGCAGAGTAGCCTCTGCTCGCTCGTTCCTCAGAATGACAGAAAATTGTGTTATTACGAGAAAATCTTTAATTTTCGCGGCAATCCCGATCCGAAAAATCGCAATTAAGAATTATATAAATTTTCCACAATCGCTGCCGAATTTGAGTTTGAAAACATATTAACGGCTTCGTCTTTGTTAATCAAATACAAAGCGTTAATCTTTTTCAGTGCGGAAAAAGCCTCGCACAAAACAACTTCATCGCCGTTTTCATAGATACAGTCAAGAATATCGGGCGCCGCAGACTGAATTTCATATTCGCCGATAATCTGCAAAGCAGAAATAATATCCGATTTATCTTCCTTCTTCAATTCTTTTACGGCTTCTGACTTCATCGTATTCCAGAAAGCATCGCCCAATGAATTTAACAGAGAACGGATATCCTTTAACTCATTGATTGTATTTTTATCCTCGTCAAAAGTATATTCATCATTTGAACATATCATTTCGATTTTAGATTTTGCCCGAAGCAGTATAACGGCAATTTTTGAAAGGTTTTCTGAGTTAACCGTTTCCGAAAGCATACCCAAAACATCATAAAGTTCAAAATTAAACACCTCGGAAAGCGGTAAAATTTCGCCAAGACCGATTAAAATGCTGTCGATTATCGGCAGGGCATCAGAAATGTTTTCTTTAAGAAGTACGGGCAAAGGCTTAATATAAGCAATTTTTCCCGCAAAATTTTCGGGCATACCCGTAGTTTTAAACGCCTTAAAGATATCATCAAACGGCGGGTTTTTGAGATAACTTACAAAAAAGTTCAGCCCCGCAAGTGCTTCAAAATCATCACTGCTTTTGAGTTTATCAAGAGCAAGAGCATAAGACTTCTGCTCGTTGAGATTACCGAGAGCGGCTGCACACGCATCTGCAAGATATTCATTTTCCGAAAAAACATTATCAATCAAATCCTGAACGGCAATTTCATCACCCGAAAGTTCAAAATATCTTGCGGCATAAGTTTTTGCGGACTCGGTACCGTTTTTCAGATATTCAAGCATTTTCGCCTTATCATCATCGTTTCCGAAATTCTTGAAAGCCGATGCAAAAACCTTATCCAAATCGGAAGAATAAATTTCTGCAAAATTATACAAATTCCTATAATTATCAGCCGAAAGAGATTTTTCAAATCTGTTTGCCACATTATCTTTAAGAAACGGGAAAAAATAATCAAACTGACCGACAAGTTCCCTAAACAAAGCAACATCAGATTTATCAATCATCTCTCTGATTAAGGGCAAAGCCGCAGATTCATCTTTAGCCGATATTTTCTTTACAATATCTTTATTATCCATTTTTTGATTATATCATATAATTCTGATTTTAGACAGATTTTATAATTAATTAACAAAGATATTGTTTTTCAGAATATGAAACAACAGCGATTTCACTGTATCTT
>JAILHI010000105.1 GCA_024695865.1 Candidatus Gastranaerophilales bacterium | reverse complement strand
AAAAATTTTTTGGGAAATTTTAAGAAATGTAATGATATTTACAAGTCATATTTTTATATTAGGTTAAAGATATAGGTAAGTGAAAGTTTTAAGGAGACAGGTATTATATGAAAAAGATATTTACGTTAATTTTGTGCCTGTTGTTTGCTTTTAACGGAAGCGTTTCGGTTTTTGCGGCTCAAAAGACCACTAAATCCGCTCAAAAGGCTTCTGTTTCAAAATCAACAAAAACAACGGCAAGAATTGCTTTCGTAATTGACGGTACTTCGCCTGCAAACGATTATTTTTTGGAAAAGTTCAAAAAATCAATCACTCAGTCGGTTTCTAAAGATTACAATGCAGTTTACCCGAAAGAACTTGAATATACTGCGGATTGGACAGAAGCAGGTGTAAAAAAGATTTGCGATAAGGCTCTTGCTTCAAATGCAGATATTATTGTTGCTTTGGGTTATCTGACATCAAAATATATGTCAAAAGCCAACAAACACGGAAAATTTGTTGTAACCGTTGACCAATACGGTTTGAGAGATTTCGGCGATGAATTCTTCTCTCCCGTTTCCCAGACTTGTCAAAAGGTTGAACAGTTCAAAAGATTAACAGGCTTCCACAAAGTAGCAATCATGATGAATGAAGCCTATTACAAAACCCAAAAAGACTGGAACGGTTTTTTGGGTAAAAAATTTGAGGGCAAAGACATCAATTTCATCGTTGTTCCCGTAAACGGAAGTGTTGACAACGCTTTGGCAAAAATTCCCGCAGATGTTGATGCTGCTTTTGTAATGCCCCAATTTACATTAACTCTTGAACAGTTACATGATATGTTCGATAAATTAACGGCAAGAGGAATTGTAACGTTTTCATCCTTGGGTGAAAGTGATGTAAAACAAGGTTGTTTATTAGGTTCGGGCGCTTTGGATATGGACAGAAAAATTGCCGAAGCCACTTCTTTCAACATAAAAGCCGTTCTTGACGGTCAGAAAACAGACTATGAAAAATTGTACTTCTACGAAGATGATATTTTATACATCAACATTGATACGGCAGAAAAAATCGGTTACGAACCTCACATCAGACTTTTGACAAACGCAAAAGTTATTACGAACAAAAAACCCAAAATGTACACTTTATCCGATGTTTTTGCAAAATTAAACGCACAAAACCTGGATATTAAACAAAAAGAATATCTTATTAAGGCTGCAAGAAACTCGGTTACATCGGCTTATTTGAGATATTTGCCGACTTTCTCCGCAACACTCGGTTATCAGCAGTACAGCGGTGATTTTGCGGAATCTGCAAAATTGTTATATCCCTTACGTACGGGCGTTTTCCAGATGGGAATTGATCAGGTTATATACTCACCTGCTCTCGTTACAAACATTCTGATTAAGCACAGACAAAAGGATTTCTCTTATGCGGAAAAACTTTTAACCGAACAGAATATGGGTATTGATATCGCATTGTTATACATCGATACTCTCATGCTCGAAAATTCAATCAAAATTCAGGAAGAATACGTTGAAGAATCACGTGAAAACCTTGCAATCGCAAAAGTCAGAGAAAAAATCGGCTACTGCGGACGTGAAGAAACAATGCGCTGGGCAAGCCAACTCAGAATTAACGAACAAAATCTGATTAACATGAATTCGGAATATAAAAACATCAAAATCACGATTAACAAACTGTTAAATCAGCCGCAAAATGAGGATTTTGAACTTGCACCGTTAAAGGCAGACGACCCTGCGTTCTACACGAAAGATTTCTACGTTCTCGATTATGTAAGAACACCGCAGGCGCTTGAAAAATTCACTCAAATGCTTGTAGCGGAATCTTATGAAGTTTCACCCGAACTTGCAAAATTAAAAGCGGCAATGAGAATGAAAAATGTTGAACGCGGCATGTATATTCAGAAGTTCTTCCTGCCCGATGCTAAATTAGAACTCAAATATCAGTCCTTATTCGGCAGACATTACACAAGTGCAATGACCATGCCCGTAAGAGATATCAGAACAGGCGGTTTGTTTACGATGCCTAATTCAGACCCTACTTACGGATATTTGGGTATCTTCGCACAGTGGAAGCCTATCGAAGGCGGTACGAAGTTTGCGGAAATTGCACGTGTAAGCAACGAAAAGAAACAGTTAATGGCTTTGAACGAAGAAGTTAAAATTAGTCTCGAAAGTAAAATCAGAACCATTATCAACGAAGCACTTTCCTGCTATTTCAGTATCGAAAAAGAATACAAGGCAATGTATGCCGCAAAAGAAAACTATACGACGGTTAAGGCGGACTACTTAAAAGGTAAGGCTCCCATTTCTCAGGTGGTTGATGCACAAACAACTTATCTGACAACAAAACAACAGGCAATAAATGCTCAATATGAGTTCTTTAAACGACTCGTATGGGTACAGAGATGCTTATGTGCGGTTAACTGGTCAGATGCAACCCCGAGAGCAAAAGAATGGATTGAACAGGTTAAAAAAGACATTAAACGTCTTGATGATATTCAACTTTAATTTCAAATTAATTTAATCCAGCGAAACCCCCGATTTTTCGGGGGTTTTTTGTCGGAAAGTTTACTTCCGTCATTCTGAGGCAAAGCCGAAGAATCCAGCCGATTTTAATTTTCAATAAAATCCAACAAATACAATAATCAAAAGATTTTTTACTATTCCAATCTCAATATCGGCATTATATTCTTTTTCGTACCCATTCTTTTTTCTTTTCTTTTGAGGAAAAGAAAAAAGAACGTGTACCCCAAGAAAAAAGCGGTTTTTGTGTAGAACGAAGTCCGAAGTAGCAAAAAGCAAAGTGAACGGCAACGCAGTGAAGCGACCTGTGAGCAGAGGCTGAAGGGCTTGCGAGGAGCAAGACCGTAACGCCGTTTATTGCGAACAGGTCAAGACAGTAAACAGGTGCTTTTTG
>JAILHI010000033.1 GCA_024695865.1 Candidatus Gastranaerophilales bacterium | reverse complement strand
GTCAAAATCAGATGATGCTTATGCAGCACAAATGAACGCTAAACAAAAGCAAATCGATACTGAAAAACAAAGACTTACTACTTTGTTAAACGCAGCACAACAGGAACTTCAACAGGTTGAAAAGGCAGAAGAAAGCGCAATCAAGAGCGCAACTCCTAAATATGTTGCTTAATCAAAAGTTCAGAAAGAAAAGGGATAACTTAACGGTTATCCCTTTTTTTATGATTAAAAATAAGATTTTTGCGGCAATCTTTTTCTGCTTTAAGGGCTGTGTTATGTCATTGCAACGACTTCAACAGACAAAGTGTCTTTGTAATTTTTTTCCAATTTTTGAATAAAATCGTTATTTGCATTGACCCAGGCCTGCGCACCCGAAATTATTTTGACATCTTTTGTGTCATTCGGTGTTTTGACTTTAAAAAGCAGAGGGTCCGAACCCTGATTTTGAGAAATAAAATGCTTCAAGTTCATTATTTCTTCAAAAGACATTTCCCTGTTAATTGTGAGTGTAACGGTATTACTGTTGTCGATTGCCCTGGCGGACTCAATAATAATCTGCCCCGCACCCTCATCACGTTTTTGGAATTTTCCTTTGATTATTAATTTTTTGTCTTTGTCAATCAGAGAACCGCATTCTTCAAGAGTTTTATGGAAGGCAACAAACTCGATTTTGCCTGTTAAATCCTCAATAACACCTGATTTTAAAAACTTTGTCGGGTCTTTTTTGGTTGGAATCATTCTGATTGAATTAATCATACCGCAGACGGTTACTTCTTTTTCGCCCTGAAAATCCTGTAAATCCTCAAAATCACAAATATTATTTGTTGTAATATAAGGAATTAATTTACGGACACTGTCGAGCGGGTGGGAAGTAATATAAAATCCGAGATATTCTTTTTCAAATTCCTGAATTTCTTTATCCGAATATTCTTCATCACTGCCGTATAATTCAAAGTTTTCCGCAATGGGATTGCTATCGCCGAGCACAGAAAACAGGCTTACCTGACCGAGTTCTTTTGCCTTATTTTCTCTTGATGAAACGTTAATCATGTTGTCGATATTGTTAAAAAGTTTTTTGCGGCAGGGTTCAAGACAGGATAAACTTCCCGTTCTGATTAAACTTTCAAGCGTTTTTTTGTTTATGCACTTTGTATTCATTCTTGTTATAAAATCGTACAAAGACTTAAACTCACCGCTTTTTGCTCTTTCTTCCTCAACCATTTCGCATATTTGCAGGCCGACCCCTTTGAGAGAATTTAAGCCGAAGCGTATTTTATCTCCGTCGGGGGTAAATTCGGCGTCCGATTTATTGATATCGGGGGGCAAAACTTCAATTCCTCTGCCCTGCGCCATTGCAATATACATTTGCGTTTTCTCTTTGTTATCCTTAACGCTTGATAAAAGGGCGGAAAAATATTCAACGGGATAATGCGCTTTAAGATACGCCGTCTGATATGCAACGAAAGCATAAGCGGCGGAATGGGCTCTGTTGAAACAGTATTCCGCAAATTTTAACATCTTTTCAAACAAATCGTCCGCAATTTTTTTATCAACACCGTTTTTAACGCAGCCGCCTATAAATTCACCTTTGCTTGCCTCTACGATTTCTTTTTTCTTTTTACCCATCGCACGACGCATCATATCTGCCTGTCCGAGAGTAAAACCACCTAAATCCTGAACAATTTTCATAATCTGTTCCTGATATAAAATTGTTCCGTAGGTATCTTTTAAAATAGGTTCTAATAAAGGGTGTTCATAGGTAATCGGTTCTCTGCCGTGTTTTCTTGCCACGAAAGTTTTATCCATACCCGTTCCAAGCGGCCCCGGTCGGAAAATTGCAACCAAAGCACCTAAATCTTCAAAAACAGAAGGTTTTAAATCTCTGACAAGTTTTTTCATACCTGCGGATTCAAGTTGGAAAACACCGTCCGTATCGCCTTTTTGCAACAAATCGAAAGTCGGTTTGTCGTCCAGCGGTATCTTATTCAGTTCTAAATCAATCCCGTGTCTTTTTTTAATTAACCGTAAAGCATTTCGCATAATGGTAAGGTTCAAAAGACCCAAAAAGTCCATCTTCAAAAGGCCCAAATCCTCAGAGGTTTGTTTTTCATACTGGGTAATTAAATTTCCTTCTTTGCCTCTTTGCAGAGGAACCAAATCATCAAGAGGAACCTGAGAGATAATTACACCTGCTGCGTGCATGCCCGTATTTCGTTTTATGCCCTCGATATGCATCGCTTCGTCTATAATCTGTTTTGCCGTCAAAGGTACTCCCGGAGTCAGACTGTCACCCTGTATCGGTTCGTCTTTATCGTAAAATTCCTGAAATTCGGGGCTTTCATTAAAGGCACAGAGGTGTTTTCCGTCATCATTCAAAAGTATTCCGGGGGTTGCGGGAATTAATTTTGTAATATTGTTTGAAACATCAAAAGGCACATTAAGTGTTCTTGCAACAGATTTTACGGCTTCTTTTGCGGCAAGGGTGCCAAAGGTAATAATCTGACAGACCTTATCCGCACCGTATTTTTCAACTACATACTGAAAGACTTTTTCACGGCCTTCAATACAAAAATCAATATCAATATCAGGCATGCTGACACGTTCGGGGTTTAAAAATCTTTCAAACATCAGTTTATGAAAAATCGGGTCAATATCGGTAATCCCGAGAGCATAAGCAACTATACTGCCTGCCGCCGAGCCTCTGCCGGGGCCAACGGGAATGTCGTGTTCTTTTGCATAATTGATAAAATCCCACGTAATCAAAAAATATGCAGGAAATCCCATTTTGTTAATAACACCGAGTTCGTAATCTGCTCTTTCCTTTATTTCTTTGGTTACGTTTCCGTAGCGTTTTTTCAAACCCTCACGCACTTTAAAATCAAGATAGGTTTCAATTGTATAACTTGGCGGAACAGGAAAATGGGGAAGTTTTGATTTTCCGAGTTCAATTATAACATTACATTTTTCAGCAACTTCGACAGTATTTTTTATCGATTGTTCAAAGGTTTCATCGTCTAACTTTGTAAAGGCCTGTCGTAATTCTTCGGGAGTCTTTACGTAAAATTCATCGTTAGGAAAACAATAACGTTTTTCTTTATTTGCTTTATCGGCATTCGTATTAAGACAAAGAAGCGTATCATGCCATGACGCATCTTCTTTCTCCATATAGTGGCTGTCGTTTGTGATAACCGTTTTAATATTAAGTTCTTTGGCAATCTTTAAAAGTCCGTTATTTGCCTTTTCTTCTTCGGGAAGTCCGTGATCCTGCAGTTCAATATAATAATCTTCACCGAAAATTGACTGATAATATTTTGCAAATTCAAAGGCTTTTTCATAGTCATCATTAATAAGAGAGCGTGCAACTTCACCCTGAATACATGCCGAAAGACATATAAGCCCTTCAGAATATTTTTCGATTAATTCATGGTTTGAACGGGGCTTGTAATAAAACCCGTCAACTGCCGATTTACTTGCGATTTTAACCAGATTTTTGTATCCCGTATTGTTCTTTGCAATTAAAATCAGGTGAAAAAGTTCGTTTTGCCCCACTTTTTTTTCGGTAATATCACCGTGATAGACATAGGCTTCCATGCCGATAAGCGCTTTGATGCCCATTTCTCTTGCTGTTTTATAAAGTTCGATTGCGCCGTGCATGACTCCATGGTCTGTAATCGCAACCGCAGGCCAACCCTGTTCTTTACAAAATTTGCATAACTTTTTAACCTTTATGGCACCGTCTAAAAGACTGTATTCCGTGTGTAAATGCAGTGGAACATACGACATATAATATCCCTTTCAATATATTTATTGTATCAGAAATATTATACATTTTATACACGTCAGAACATGACATAGTTATTTAAAATATTGTATGACGAGGTTTTTACTTGACATTCCGCCGCTTCCCTCGTATTTTGCGGCAACCATTCTTGCATCAATTATTAAATAATGTTTATTTTTCATAATGCCGTAAACCAAATCATAAGGAGAAATTTTAAGGTTTTCAGCCTCTTTTCTTATAGATTCGGGCAAGGTATTTGTCGGGTCAAAGGTTACCCAGCCGTATTCGGGAAAATAAACTTCCGCCCATGTATGCCCCGTATAAGAGTCTTTCAAAGTATCTTCAAACGGGATATCAAACCCCGTCACAATCCTTGCGGGGATATTTTTTACCCTGCAAAGCGCAACAAAAGCCTTTGCAAATTCTTCGCAGACACCCGAACCCGAATGAAGTGCGGCTAATGCTCCTTTGTCTTTATTTATATCCATTCTGTCATATCTTAACCTGTTTACAACGTAGTCAAAAACATTTTTAACGGTATCAACATCATTTGTTGCCGTCGGGATATGGGTATTTGCAATTATGTTTACAAAGCGGCTTTTTGTTTCAAGTCCTTCTTCCTCTTTAAGATATGACTCTCTGTCTTCCTCATTAAGTATGCCGTCAATATTTCTTCTCAGTTTTTGGGCAATATTAAGATTGTAAGTTTTAACTGCCGCCTGACCTTTAATCGAAACATTTATCATACCGTGAGGACTTGGCAAAAGTATTTCCGCATATCTGCCGTCAGATTTATCCAAATATCTTCTCGGTGCGGGCGAAACCTTATAGTTATAAATTTTTTGTCTGTTTGGAACATCATCGGGAACTTTAACCAAAAGATGCACGTCCGTCATATTTCCAGTAAATATAATATCTCTCGATATGACAAAATTAAAAACTTCCCCGTCTTTTATATATGAGGTTTTAGGTGCTATTCTCAATTCGGAAAATTTGTGCGGCGAAACTTCTCTTTCGATAATTTTCGCCTCAGCCTTACTGACTTTTTTGCTCTGTTTTGATGATTTCATCAGCATCATGCACAAGGGCAGTATAAAAATCAGAAGAATACCGACAAAGGTTAAAAAAGTGGCATTTTTGTAAAACGGAACCTTTTCGGATGCTATTTCGTCATTGTTCTTATTATAATTATGTCCGACCATAGAAAAAATTATAAATTCTGTTTTTTTATTTGTCAAATACATTGTTCACAAACAAATACCTGATTTTATGATACAATTATTTTGTAATTAATAAAAAAGGATACTTTATGCAGGAAATTCCATCATACAAAACGGCATGCGCCATAGCAAGCGTATTAGACGACAAATTAGGCAAAGATATTACTATTTTAAATATTTCACAGGTTTCGGTGCTTGCGGATTATTTTGTAATTTGTTCGGCAGATACTCCGACACAGGTAAAAGCCCTCACGGAATACGTCAGAGACAGAATAAAAAAATGGTTTGAAAGAATCCCGATAGGTGAAGAAAACGACCTTAAAAACCGCTGGAATTTACTGGATTACGGTGATGTTATCGTACATGTTTTACACAAGGAAGAACGTGAAACCTATGCTATTGAAAAATTCTGGAATCATGCCCTTGTAATCAAGAGAGATGAGTGGGAAAAAACCGCACAGGAATTTTCCGAATACAAAACAGAAGCATAATTAGGCTTCATACAAATTGCATTTTACAAAATGATTGTCCGAAATTTGCAAAAATTTCGGATTTTCTTTTTTGCACCTGTCAAAAACTCGACCGCATCTTGTGTGAAATTTACAGCCCTCGGGAAGATTTCTGGGCGACGGTATATCCCCGCTGATAATCATTTTTTCTTTTTGTTCACGATTAATTTTCGGAACAGAACTTAACAAAATCTCGGTGTATGGGTGTTTGGGATTTTGAAACAGTTCTTCATTATCCGCAAATTCAACTATTTCCCCGAGATACATAACGGCAGTTCTGTCGCTTATATACCTTACAACGCTCAAATCGTGAGAAATAAACAAAATCGTTAAATCAAGTTTTTCCTGCAATTCTTTCAGAAGATTAATTATTTGCGCTCTTATACTTACATCTAAAGCACTGACAGGCTCGTCCGCAACGATAAATTCGGGCTTTAAAATAATTGCGGAAGCAATGGAGATTCTTTGCCTTTGTCCGCCCGAAAATTCATGAGGATAATAGTCAAGAGAATCTTTATCAATGCCCGTCAGTTCGCATACTTCCGATATTCTTTGATTAATGAGGTTTTTGTCTTTTATACCATGAATTAAAAGCGGCTCTTTTAAAATGTCATAAATTTTCATTCTGGGATTTAAACTTGCATAAGGGTTTTGAAAAATCATTTGGGCTGATTTTCTGAAATCTTTTGAATTTTGGATATTCAAAATATTTTCGCCTTGAAAAAGAATTTCGCCCGAAAAGCCTTTTTCAAGAGCAAGCAGACATCTTCCGAGTGTAGATTTTCCGCAGCCCGATTCTCCGACAAGCCCCAATATTTCACCTTTTTTTATTTCAAAAGAAACGTTATTGACGGCATTGACATAGCCTCTTGCAGCACCCGAAAATGCTGATTTTACGGCATATTTCATTTCAAGGTTTTTTATTTCAAGTAAAGTCTCCATATCAAGATTATACTATAATTTTCAGATTTTTTAATTGGCTGATTGTCAGAAGATTTTAGAAATGACTTTGTGATCGGTATTGAAATTTTCATTGTTATCTTGATAAGAAACGGAATTATATTTTGGCTGAGCTTGTTAAAAATGCTCAGGAATGGGCAGGTATAGTCAAAATAATAAATATTTCATTTTATACAAGCAGTTCTTTTATTTTGTCTGCATTTTTAAGGCAGTATTTGCAGTCAATACCACAAATATTCGTGCATTTATCGCCGTATTTCTCAAAATGTCTGATATCGGGCAAATATTTTATTATATCCGATAAAGGAGGGTTTTTGTCAAAACGGAAATGTGTCTGATATATGCCGTTAAACAGGTCATCGGCAGTCATACCGTCTGTGCCGTTTTCAATACAACTCAGATACACTCTGAAAGAATCCGAGTTTTTAATGTTGTATCTTGAACCGAAGATTTTAAAATGATTAATTCCGATTTTGTGGTAGGCATCAAGCGACCACGGGTATATTACATTGGTCATCAAAAACCATTCAACTTTTCCGAGTTGTTCTTCGGCATATTTCCAGCAATTCCATATTTTATAATTTGATGCGGCGTGAGAAATTCTTGCGGGACAACCGTGCAGACATCTTTCGTTGAGCATTATTTCAATTTTTTTGTCAGGAAATACTCTTTTTAAATTTTTCAGAAAAACAAAATTTCTGTTGTCATCTATCGAAACGTTTATAGCTTTAATTCTCGGATAAGCTTTTATAAGATTTTGATATTGTGCAATATTGTGATATTCAAAAGAAGTTGAAGCGCTCAAATCAAAATCCGTTTCTTCCGAAAGGATTTCCATAATCTGAGAATTTGCCGCTTTAACTTCTGTTACGCCTATATCCCGCAAAAATGATAAAAGTTTTTTCAGAGGTCTTTTATACTTTTTATAGGTTTCTTCCGAAAAAGGTTTGGGTGAATTAAGTACGTAAACAAAATGTAAGCCCTTATCCTGTGCATAAGTTACGTATTTTGCAAAGTCATTATAATTGTGAACATTCTCACTAAAGCCTTTTTCCGACTGAAATTGTTCGTGAAAAACTTTTGTGACGGGAACGGGCATATTACCGTAGAGAGTTTTGATTTCTGACTTTTTTAATTTTTCGTTCATATCGCAAATCTCATCAAGCAGGCCATAATCAAAAGGCATAGGTACGGAAACAATATTTTTGTCACTAACCTTTAACGAAGTATCAATTTTACTGTCTGATGCCCCCAACGCAAAATCTGATGTCAGCCCGATGCCTGCTGACAATAATCCCAGCTTGATTAACTCTCTTCTTTTCATATACAATCCCTTATTTAAAAAGTATATCAATTTACGAAAAATTATGCAAGTTTTCTTTTTAAAACAAGGAGTAGTAAATATTTAAAAACTGATGCAGAGTCCAACAAGGTATTGTTTTGATATTCCCTATTTATTATTATTTATTCCCCAATTGAGTTTCTGCTTTAAAACCGAGTAAAAACTCTGATTTCCGAGGTGCATCAAGATTGCCCTGTTTTTATGCTTTTTAATCGAAATAACCGTATTTTCGGGTACGGCATAAGTGTTTTGACCGTCAGCTGAAACCTTTAATTTCTTTGTATTATCGGCAGAGGTTATCTCTATTTTTTCATTAGACGGAATTACAAGAGGTCTTGCATTGAGCGAATGTGCGCAAATAGGAACGATAATTACCGCATTGAGCCTCGGAACAAGGATAGGGCCGCCTGCCGAAATATTGTAAGCGGTTGAGCCTGTCGGAGTTGAAATAATCAACCCGTCAGCCAGATAATTACAGACGGGTTCGCCGTTTATGGAAATAAAAAGCCTTGCCGTTCTTGAAAAGTTTTCGTTTTTAATAACAATATCGTTCAGAGCCGTCAGTCTGCCGGGGTTTGCAGACAACATAATTCTTTCATCGCAGTAAACATCTTTATCGGTTATTTTTTGTATTGCTTCTTCGATATTATCAGGCGAAACCTGTGCCAAAAAGCCCAACCTGCCCAAATTTATACCGAAAACGGGTGTTGCAAACCGAGCATAATATCTTGCAGCACGAAGCAAAGTTCCGTCCCCGCCCGCAACAATTGCCAAAGTTACGGAATTATCCATATTATCCGATGTTGTAACAACGTAGTTTAAATTTTTATCGGCAAGAGCCTTTTCTATTTTCTCAACCGTACTATGCGAATCAGGTGATTTTGTGTTATAAATCACACCGATTTTATCAAGTGAAAATTCATGATTTGCAGAAAATTTTTTCATAGCATTGATAATAATATAACTTTATCGTTTCATCAAGTTTTTAATTTTATTTTTCAGGCTTTCCGCAAAAGGTATCGGTTCAAGCCCCGAAAAATATTCATGCCCCTGAATTACAACATCTTTTCCTGTCAGAAACTCTTTTGAATGAGCCATTTTAACGAGATTGTTGTATTGCGGGTGATTTTTGTCCTGAATGTTGATTGCGTTATACAAGGTTTCCAAATCTCTTGAACAATCAAGCCCCAAAAGTCTTATCTTTGCACCGATTTTACGGGTATATTCAATCATTTCGGGTATTTCTTTGTAATTTATGCTTGTAACGGTAAAATGCAGCTCGAGACGTTCAATTTTGTCCTGCTTCTTTAACTCTGATAAATATTCCAGATTTTTCAACACCTGTCTGTAATTACCGCCTTTTACAAGTTTGTTGTATGTTTTTTCTTTAATTGCATGCAAAGACACCGTCATCATCGAAATTTTGTCGGAAATCTTCAGTTTTTCAAGATTTTCTTTCGTGCAGTGAATACCGTTTGTAATAATTTCAAATTTAATATGCGGGAATTTATCCGCAATCTGTCTGATTAAATCTCTTGAAATTTTGCTTGCAAAGACTTCCCCCACGGCATTTGTTTTTACATATTTGGCGTGTTCCAGCCACGGAGTTAAAATATCAAGAAGTTTATCTTCTTTATCCTTTGGAATTAAATTTGTATTAATTTTATAATTTTCCCCTCGGCAGAAAACACATTTTACATCACAGAACTCATCTAATCCGAGCAAAACCCTCTCGGGCGGTTCTGATATGAGTTTCGGCTGCCCGTCGTGTATTTCTTCAAGAATTTCAAGATTTTGACAGCCCGGGCAAAGAGAAAAATCATTGTCATATAGTTTCTGTCTAAACTCTTGTGCTTTCTCGCCGTTCCATATTTCATCAAACGATTGTTCAAAAATATTTCCGAAGGAATATCCTTTAATCCAGCCGCAACTGCACGGATATACATGCCCATACGGCATTAATTCCGCCAAAATATACGGATTAGGGCAATAAATATGCTTATCTGCCATTGTCAATATACCTGATAACTTCGGTATAACCGCATGTTGTTAAAATTTCTCTGTATGATAAATTACATTTATGTTCATGAGCATACTGAACAACCAAATCAATATATTCCTTAACGTTTTCGGGCAAATATTTGTTCTTTTCGTACCAATGGTGTTCAAGTTCAAGTTGAAGATTTGTCATACCCAAATCATCAACGAGTTTAAGCCATGCTTTTACTTCTTCCAAATTATCGTTATAACCTGGGATAAAAATATATTTCATACCTATCAGGCTGTTTCTGACAGGGTCTAATCCTTTTTTGTATTTTTTAATGTTATCAACAACTTTTTTGAAGCAATCTACATTTTTAATCTTTTTATAAGTTTCTCTTGTACCTGCATCAAGAGAAATTGTCGGAGCGGCACGGCGCAGTTCAATCGCCTTTCTTATCCATTTTGAATAATCCACGGCAGCCGTATTAATCATTATGAAAATGTTTGTTTTTTCAAGGAAGAACTTCATTAAATCGGGAAATTCTTTTAAAATTGTAGGCTCGCCGCCCGTGATATTAACGTTGCCTTCGTAACTGAGCATATTATTTTTAAGTGCATCTTTCAAAACGGGAAGTATTTTCCACGGTTTCATTTTGTTTAATTCTTTTTTTCTTTCGTGGGTATGGCAGTAAATACAATCTAACTGGCAATTTTCCCAGTGATTAATCAGTATGTATTTTAACTGCATATCACCCGGCCAGTCTTTTACCTGCAAACTCGGACAACCCTGACAAATAGGCGGGATATCATTTTTGGCAAATCTGTCACGATATTCCTGTTTTATGTTGCGAACCTTATCCCAATCAAACAATTCACCCTTATAATCATCAATTATTCTTATGGCATCAAATTTCATACACATTGAATAACTGCAAAGAACTGCAGCGTTGTATATAAAACACATTCCGTTTTCGACAAATTCACAGGATAAATATGACATAATTACCTCTTAAATTTACTATATTTTTATTTTACTTGAAAAATTTCTTTTTTAAAACTTCTATAAACGGTATCGGTTTTAAATTTAACATATCTTGATTTATTGTGCATATTTCCGTTTTAAAAACAGGGTTCTTCATTTTTCTTACAAAATCGTTATACTTTGGATTTTCCCTGTTTATAATATTCAATTCGTCAAAAACTTCTTTATTTGAATCAAGAGAAAGAAGTTCCAGAAATCCGACCGTTGCACCGATTTTTTCAGCCATTTTGACATAATCTGCCATTTCCGCATAATTGTATGAGGTTACAACAAAATTTAAAATAAACTTGTCGAGTTTATTATCCTGTTTGAGTTTTGAAAGAAACTTCAGATTATCCATAACTCTGTCAAAATCACCGTTTTTAACAAGTTTTTCATAAGTCGGTTTTTTTGTTGCATGCAAGGATATCGTTATTGATAACAATTTATCGATAATGCCGAGTTCGGACAGATTTGCTTCGTCACAGAGAATCCCGTTTGATAAAAGAGAGAACTTAATCTGCGGGAAAAGTTCGGAGATTCTTTTGATTAATTTTCTGGAATGAGGGCTGCATAGAGCCTCGCCTACACCCGAGAGAACAACATTCTTTGTATTTTCAAGCATATTTGAAATAATACTGTCCATATTGTCGTTAAAATACGTCAAATCATTTTTCTGCTGACAATCACGACAGAAAATACACTGCACGTTACAAACGGAATCATAACAAAAAATAAAAGTTTCGGGTTTTTCAACAACTTCCTTCGGAACAACCTTTTTTGAACATTCCTTTACACATAAATTCAAATCGCAATATTTGTAATTGTTTTCAATAAACTGACGGCGGAACTCTCTTGCCTTTTCGCCGTTCCAAATTTCGTCAAACGACTGCTCAAAAATATTTCCGAAAGAATAATTATTACACCAGGGCGGACAACATACAAAAACCTCGCCCTGCATACTTATTTGCGCCGTATCAAAGGGAAATGAACATATTGCCTTATTTTTCATCTTTATCGTCCTTTTTATATCTTAATCCTGTTAATATCGGTGATATCAGCCCTTTAGAACTGATTGCCGAATTACTTGTCTTTAAAATTTCATCAAGAAGTTCATCGTTTTCAAATCTGTTCAGAGTAATATCAAAATCAAAACCGAGCCTTAACAACTTCATATACTTATCTCTGTCAGTTCTTTTGTATTCGATTTTTATTCTTCTGTTCGGGGAAAATTTATTGTCCTGAACAGCCTGCTCAATTTCTTCTATCGGCATATTGCCAATTTCGGGATATATTGCAGAGTTTTTATGTTCCGCAATCTGATTTTCAAAAATTCTTTTTGCCCTGTTCATAAAAGCAAGAAAAGAAACAACTTTTATGCCGTATTTTTCGGCTTGTTTTTCCGTATATTTCAGCATGTTTAAGGTTCTTTTGACATACTTTTTATTTTCACATTCTTCAGATGAAGATACCGTATGCTCCGCATCAAACTGCACCTCAACATAACCCTGTTTTACACAGTTTAACAACCATTTGTCAATTTCCTTTGTTGTATCGTTGTAATTTGTCAAAAGGATAAATTTCGGTATTACAAAATTTTTCTTTCTCGAATGGTTTAAATAGGTATGCATATTTTGGGCAACAAGGTCATAAAATTTTGTACCTTTAACTTTTTCAAAGGTTTTCCTGCAGCCTGAATCGATACTGACAACAACGGCAGCACTTTCAATTTTTTCGAGAGCCTTACAAAGAGATTTTGACAATCTTATGGCAGAAGTCGGAACATAAATTTCCGGAACATTATGAGCGGAAAACAAATCCACAAGCCAGTCAAATTCTTTAAGCAAGGTCGGTTCACCGCCTACAAAACGCAGAGAACCGTTATATCTGAGTAAATTTTTTCTTTCCAATTCTTCGACAACGGGACGAATATCAACTTCCTGTTCGTGATTATGCCACGATTCTATTCTGCCTGTCGGACAATAGATACATCTTGAATTGCATTTTATTATATTTCCCGCCGTAAAATGAGAAATATAATCCTCATCGTCCCATTCTCTTTCCGTCAATTCAAAACAACCATCGCACTGGCAGGGATAAATTTCCTTTTTTGCATTTTCCCTAAATTTTCGTTTTTCCGAAAAAATGTAATCCCAATCTAACTTTTCATTTTTCAAATCAAAATACAAATAAAGTCTGTCATCAAAATTCAAATGGTCAGAATTACAGCAATGCCCCGCAATAATACGCTGCGTGCCCGGGTCATGATAAAAATAAATTCCGTGTTCTGCCAATCTGCAACTTTTGTATTTCATATTTTAATGTTATCATTAAATGTATTTTCAGACAATTATGGTATAATTTTTTTATTACCGAAAAGGATTTTTTCATGACAAAAATGTTCAGATGTAAATTTTTAGCGCACGGTCTGTATATACATTACGACTGTTTTCGCCATTGTCATTTATCCATTCATTCGCCAAACGAAAGAAATAACAATTACATTATTCCTTACACGGGTCCGCAGGATAAAATTGATTGGGAAAAAGTTTTTGAGATAAAAAATTCCAGAGTCAAAAGCATGCGAGAAGGCGATATACCGCCTTTCTGCAAGGGCTGTCACTGGATTGAAGAATTTGACGAAACCTCGGACGAACAGTATCTCTCCGATTTTGAAAACTACATTGATATGATTTGGCTCGGTCATTCCAATCAATGTAATGCAAACTGCATCTACTGTTTTGCTTATCAGGAAATTCTGGAGCACAGAACCATAAAAGGTTACGATATTTTCCCGTTGTTCAAAGAACTTTTGGATAAAAAAATCTACAACCTTGAAAAAAATCCTAATGCCCACGTTTCTTTTGCAATGGGCGAACCGACAATCATGCAGAATTTTGACGATATTATAAAAACCTTTGCCGACGGCGGAAATAAGTTCTTTGCGCTGTATTCAAACGGTATTCATTTCAGTAAAATGACCGAAAAAGTGCTTGCAATGCCCGATGTTGAAATAAACGTAGTTATCTCACTCGATGCGGGTTCAAGAGAAGTTTTCAAAAAAGTTAAAAAAGTCGATAAGTTTGACACGGTTTGCGAAAATATCAAAAAATATGCCGCTGCGGCAAACAAACCCAAAGGGCTGGGCGTAAAATACATCATCATTCCCGATATCAACGACACCAAAGAAGAAATTGACAGATGGCTTGATATTTGTATAAATAAACTGAACGTAAAATATCTTATTGCAGATATTGAGGAACACTGGTTTGTACAAAAACACGGCGAAGTCCCCGAATACATAAAAGACCTGCTCAGATACATAAGACAAAGATGTCTTGATGCAAATATCGATTTTGAATTTTATGACAGAGCCTTGGTATTACACTTATAGAGGACATAATGACAGAAAACAAACAGTATTTTTGTGAAGAACTGAATAATGTTTTATCCTGTTTTCATGACAGAATAATGTCCTGCTGCTCGGGTCAAATAGGGCCTGTTTACTATGAAAACTACCGTGGCGAAAAAATCGATTGGGATGCTTTTCGAAAAGTTAAAACGGACGGTTTTGCCCTGCTGAATGACAAAGATATCCATAAATCTCCCTGCAAAAACTGTTTTTTTCTGCGTGAAAGAAAACCCGAAGATGTTATATCACCCGTTTTTACCGTTTTGAACATAAGCCACTGGCTTCAGTGTAACTGCGGCTGTATATATTGCGCCAGAATGTATTCTTCTCACGGCAAAATTTCTCAAGAATCGGGAAAAAGTGAATTTTACGATATGGTGCCTTTGATTAAAGAACTTTATCAGCAGGAACTTTTAGACAGAAAAAATTTGCTTGTTTCAATTCAGGGCGGCGATATATCCGTTCTTGATGAGTTTGAACCGATGGTAAAAGAGATTTTAAAAAACGGCGTCGGCAAATTCGACATTCTTTCAAACAACATAAAATACCAGCCGATTATCAAGCACCTTCTTGATATTGATAAAACCTGTTTCAGAACTGCCCTTGACTGTGCGGACAGAGAATTATACAAAAAACTGAAAAGGGTGGATAAATTTAACGAGTCCGTCAACAACCTGAAACAATATGCAAAAAGCAAACACCCCGAAAATGTTGTTGTAAAATACATTATCATCGAACATCTGAACGATAACATTGAAACAATAAACAGTTTCATCGATTTGGTATCGGATATCGGATTATCACAGGTTGAATTAATGATAGATAACAAATATGCTCTGTTTACCAACCTTGATGAAAAACCGCTTCCCGCACACTACAAAGATTTGTATTATGCCTTCAAACAACGCTGTGGAGAAAAGAAAATCACACTGCATTTGTGGACGAAAACAGAACACATTATTAACAAATATTTATTGAGCAAGGAAGAAAAGAGGACGGAAGAATGAAGTTTAAATGCTGTGAATGGGCTTTATCTCATTTGGTAATTAATCCCGACGACTTAACCTATTGCTGTGCCTCTTTTGACAAGCAAATGAAATTCCTCGAAAATTATCACGGGGAATTAATTGATGTCGAAGATTATATTCAAAAAAGAAAAGAATTTATAGAAAGATGCAAAAACAACGACTTTCCCGAAGTCTGCAAGGACTGTCCGACTCTTGAAGAAAGAGAGTGGGACGAAACCCCCGGATTTATTGACGTATCTGTTTCAAACAGAACAAAATGCAGTTGCAATTGCAGTTACTGCATTATTTCAGGCGGCGGAAAAGAAGAAATTAAAAAATATTTAAACACAAGAGAAACTTACGACGTAAAGCCGCTTTTACAACATTTAAAAGATAAAAATATGTTCAAAAAAGGCTGCCATTTTATAATCGGCGGCGGAGAATGTGCGGAATACCCGAAAGGCGAACTTAAATGGCTGGTTGATTTTATCTTCTCCCTCGGAGGCTCAATAGAATTTTTGACGGCAGGCATTACCTACTCGGAAGATATAAAAAATGCTCTTGAAAAAGGTGAAACAAAAGTAAAAATTTCAGTCGATGCGGGAACAAAAGAGGTCTATGAACAGGTCAAAAGGGTAAAAGGATACGACCATCTGTGGAAAAATCTCGAAAAATATGTTAAAGCAAGCAAAAAAAATCCAAATGCCCTCGTTACCGTAAAGTATATCATTATACCGGGGGTAAACGACAATGAAAAAGAAGTAAAAGAATTTGCAAAACGATGTAAAAAAACAGGCTGTAAGGCTATTGAGGTAAACGTTGAATTCTTCTGGATGAACGAAAATTACGACAAACCGATTTCGGACGACCTGAAGAAAACGTTATCCTTCTTTCAGCAGCAGGAAAACACCTATTTTTCATCGAATATTTCAACTCATATCAAGTCTTGGTTAAGTAAAAATTTGTAGGAAAATTATGTTTGAAAATCTTTTTAAGAAAAAATTAAAATATCTGGTAATCGGAGCAGGTTCAACGGGTGCAACCTTTGCCTGTTTTCTGCATAGCGCAGGTAAAAATGTAACGTTATTATCAAAATATGATGAAATAGTTCAACTCGCAAAAGAAAAAGGCGGAATTAACCTTATTTCAGCAGTTAAAGGCGAACACAGATATAATGTAAATATTAAAACCGAAAAAACGTACAGAGGAAAAGCGGACGTCATAATTCTTTGTATCAGAACGCCCCATCTTCTGTCTGCAACCGATATTATTGAAAAAGCATCACATAAAAAGACCGTTCTGTTTTCTATCTCAAACGGTTTTGGAATCGGCTTTGCCTTAAAGAAAAAATATCCCGATTTAAAAGTTTTAGATGCAAATTTTGTCGGCAAATGCCGCTGGTTTAACAGAAAAGATGTTGAATATTTACAGCAAAGAGAATACTGCGAACTTAATTTGGCGCCGAAGGAGGACGATGTTGACCCCAAAATCCTCAATTATATCGTGGAAGATTTTACCCAAAGCGGTATGAAAACAACTTTAATGAACGAAAATCAGTTTACGGAAATTGCTTTTGAGCGGCTGATAACCCGTTCAGCCTTTGAGGCATGCTGTATTTATTACAACATCAATGCACATCAGATTGTTGATGAAAAATGGGAAACGTTTGATAAACTCTGCAAAGAACTTTTAACTCTTGCAAAGGCTATGGGAATAAATATACGTGATAATTTTCTGCAGGAATATTACAATAATTTTGAACTGTATAAAGAGCGTGATGATGCAAACGTTTATTCTTCAATTTTAAACGATATGAAAATAGGACAAAGTTCGGAAATCGATTTCCTGTTCTTTATTGTTCTGGCACTTGCAAAAGAATATAACGTGGATTTACCCGAATATCAAAAAATTGCAGAAAAATTTGAACAATATAATACCTTGTACGATTATGGATTTTTTGAATAAAAAACAATAAAATTGACAAAAAAAATAATAATAAAAAGAGGCGATTTTCACCGCCTCTTTTTTAGCTGTTTGCTTTAAAATCAACTAAGCGTTAATTTTGTCAACAACACCTGCGCCAACTGTTCTTCCGCCTTCTCTGATAGCGAATCTCATACCTTGTTCGATTGCTACAGGAGCGATAAGTTCAACATCCATAACAACGTTGTCGCCGGGCATTACCATTTCGCCGTCGAATTTGATAGTACCTGTAACGTCAGTTGTTCTGATGTAGAATTGAGGTCTGTATCCGGGGAAGAAAGGAGTGTGACGTCCGCCTTCATCCTTAGTCAAAACGTAAACGTTTGCTGTGAATTTAGTGTGCGGGTGGATTGAACCGGGAGCTGCCAAAACCTGTCCTCTTTGGATTTCAGATTTATCAACACCTCTGAGCAATGCACCAATGTTGTCACCTGCAAGACCTTCGTCTAACATTTTTCTGAACATTTCAACACCGGTTACTGTTGTTTTCTTAGTTTCGCCGAAGCCGACAAGTTCAACTTCCTGACCGACTTTAACTTTTCCTCTTTCAACACGACCCGTAGCAACTGTACCACGACCTGTGATTGAGAAGATGTCTTCAATCGGCATAAGGAACGGCTGGTCGATATCACGTTCGGGAGTCGGAACATATTCATCAATAGCGTCCATTAATTCCCAAATTTTATCAACCCATTTGTCTTCGCCTCTCTTGATTGAGGGGTTAGCCTGAACTGCTTCTAATGCTTTCAATGCTGAACCTCTGATGAAAGGAATGTTGTCGCCGTCAAATTCGTATTGTGTAAGCAATTCTCTTGCTTCCATTTCAACGAGGTCGAGCAATTCTTCATCATCAACCATGTCACATTTGTTAAGGAATACAACCAATCTGGGAACACCAACTTGGCGTGCTAACAAAATGTGTTCTCTTGTTTGAGGCATAGGACCGTCTGTTGCAGCAATAACGAGGATACCACCGTCCATTTGTGCTGCACCTGTAATCATGTTTTTAACATAGTCAGCGTGGCCCGGGCAGTCAACGTGAGCATAGTGTCTTTTTTCAGTTTCATACTCAACGTGTGCTGTTGAAATGGTAATACCTCTTGCCTTTTCTTCAGGAGCTGCGTCGATTTCATCGAACTTTTTAGCCTGTGCCTGACCTGCTGCTGCTAATACTGATGTAATAGCTGCTGTCAATGTTGTTTTACCGTGGTCAACGTGTCCTACGGTACCAATGTTTACGTGCGGTTTCGTACGTTCATATTTTTCACGTGCCATGAGATTAATCTCCTTTTCTGTATTATCTCTACCGTATATTTTTTCCTAAATTTATAGGCATGTTGTACTAAATTAGCCTTTGACGGGATTTGAACCCGTGGCCTCTCCCTTACCAAGGGAGTGCGCTACCCCTGCGCCACAAAGGCATCTATAAGAAAGAGTTTGGGCAGGGGTGGATTCGAACCACCGTACACTCGCGTGAACAGATTTACAGTCTGTCGCCTTTAGCCACTCGGCCACCTACCCTTATTTAGTTGTTAAGTGCGAAATTAGCCGGTGATAGGAATCGAACCTACAACCTACGGTTTACAAAACCGTTGCTCTACCGTTGAGCTACACCGGCATACTGTTTTCACAGTCATGTATCAGTATAATATTAAGGACAAGACTTTATGTCAAGTATTATTTTTTCCGTTGAATTTGTTATAATAATTCTTTAAGTGATTTTTGGGTTATTTACTTATTTTTTGCCACATGTTATATTGGATTTAATTTTGATTGGAGGTTTTATATGGCGGATATTAAAGATATTAATGATAATAATTTTCAGGCAAAGGTTCTTGAAGCAGCGAATCTGACAATTGTAGATTTTTTTGCACCCTGGTGCGGCCCCTGCAAAAAAATGGCTGAAGTTATCGGGGTGATTGCCGATGAATATGCGGGAAAAGTTGATGTTTACAAATTAAACACCGACGAAAATCTTAAAATTGCGCAGGAATACTCCATAAGCAGCCTGCCTACCGTATTAATTTTCAAAGACGGCGAACCGAAAGAAAGACTTGTCGGTCTCATGCCGAAATCAGCAATTATCAAAAATATTGAAAAATATTTGTAATTTTATTTAACAATAAAAAGCGGTGTCTTTTACGGACGCCGCTTTTTGCTTTTTGCTTTTTGATTAAAACTTACAATTCTTCAACGGTTATTCGTCCGTCACGTTTTGCTTTAAACGAGCCGTCCATTTTTACCTGCTCGATAAAGACTTCCTGTTCTTTTCCGACGACCTGTAATTTTTTTTCGTTTATTCCTTTAAATATCGGCAAAAGGCGTTCTTCTTTCATCAGATAATCATTGATTACACATCTTACGGTTTTTGATTTATCGGGTTTAAGTGAATTAATCTTTCGGGTAAAATTACCGTTTTTATCTTTTATTTCGATATTTTTAACGCAAATTTTACCGTCTTTTGCTGCTTTTCTTGAAATTGTATATCGCATGCCCGCACAGTGAAGCATCTGTGAACCGCCGTTTGAAACAATCGTCTGAGCCTGAGAGTTCAGCAGGTCAACAAATTGTTTTTCGGTCAAATCAATCACCAAAAGTTTATCGTTGTAAGGTATCATGCGGTAGCAAACATCATATTTTGTAAGAGTATCGCCCACTCTTGATGATTTCATGCTCGGTGCATTTATAAGTGAAACTTCCGCCCCATATTTTTGTCCTCTGCGGAGCATGCCGTCTAACAGGTAATTTGCGGACGGATTTTCCATTTCTCTTTCTTCGTTTTCCTGTGTCGGAATAAACGGAATTTGAACTTCCGCAATAATTTCATTTTCGCCGACGGCTTTTTTAAGAATTCTGTTTACCTTTTTGTCGCTTTTATACCCGTCAAGACTGACAAGTTTGTTTTTAATTTTATCTTCAATCAAAACACCTTTTTTATCAAAAAGCACGTCCAGATATCCGACATAGGCATTATCGCTTCCCGCCTGAGTAATGATTACGGGTTCGCATCGCTTTGAAGAAATTAAATTTTTTGTTTTCCCGTCCTTGTTAACCCCGTCGATAACGGTGTGAGTATGTCCGCCGATTATGATATCAATACCCTGCGTTTCTCTTGCAATTCTCAAATCGCCGTCTTCCCAATAACCCTCGTGGCTTAATAAAATAATTTTATCAACGCCCTGTTTTTCAAGTTTTTCCGCCTCTGCATTTATTGCCTTTATCGTATCTTCAAGACTCATTGCGGATACTTTGTTTTTCTTATCGAGATTTCCAATCGGCTTATCGGACGGAGAAACCCCGAGAAGTGCAAATTTTGTTCCGTTTTTCATCACTACGTGTGAACGGACAAGTGTTTTGTTTTTAAGGCATTTGTTTAACGGATTTTTTGGGGGGACAACGAGGTTTGTGCCGATAAATTTATATTTTGCCTTTTCAATATTTTCTTCAAAAAACTCGGAACCGCCGTCAAGTTCGTGATTTCCTATGGCGGAATATTCAAGTTTTGAAAGATTTAAAATTTTGGTTATGGCATCATTTCTGTCCTCATTTTTGCCCAAATACAAATCGCCGCCCGCAAGAGTCAGTTTTGTTGTTTTGCGGTTTTGTTTTGCAAATTTCTTTTGTGCGGTTGTATATCTGCCTATTCTGACAACATCACCGTGCATGTCGTTTGTGTATAAAATAGTAATTTGTGTTTCCGTCTTATTTGGCTGCGGTATAAAGTCCTGATGCTGATAATCCATTATTTTTTCCTTTTTTACAGTGAGTTTATAGTTTTAAAGTGCATTTTTGCAACATATTTGAGGTTTTCTTTTCCGTATTTTTTAACAAAATCATGCCCGATTGAGACGACTTTGTCGGATACACCTTTCGGAAAATCAAAACCGTATTTGTTTTTAAGTTCGTTACATCTTTTGACAAATTCCGCTCTTGCAATAATTGAAGCCGCCGCAACGGCAGTGTAGGCTTCACCTTTTGTTCTTTGTTCGAGGGTAATTGTCTGACCGTTTTTCATAAGGGCGTTTTTTATTAAGGCTTCATCGCCGAATTTATCGGAAATAGCGTATTTGCAGGATTGTTTGTTCAAAACATTTTCAATCGCCCGTGCATGCCCCCATGCCAACAATTTATTCAGATTTTTAAACGAGTTATATAATTCGTTATATTTTTCGGGCATGATGACAACAACGGAATGGGGTGCGGAATTTCTGATGTGGGCTGAAAGTTTTGTTATTGTTTTGTCATCAAGTTTTTTGCTGTCCTTCACGCCGAGTTCTTCAAATTTTTGTGCCAAATTTTTATCCGTATAAACCCCTGCAATAACAAGCGGCCCGAACAAATCACCCTTGCCCGATTCGTCGGTTCCGATATATTCTTCAAAACTCAAATCCAATTCATTTGAAACAGAAAGCAAGGTTTTCTGCTCAATAGTCGAGATGCCCATAAATTGTTCAAAATCGGAAGCAACGGAAGAAACCTCTTTGCCCTGCAAAACAAATTTTCCCGAATTATACAGGCAGGCATTATATCCGTTCTTTTCCGCCCGCCATTGTCCGTATTGCAGGTCAGAAAACACTGCCTCCTTAAAAAACTGCTTAATTTTTTCAAATTGTTTTGGTGAAAACTTGTTGGTATAAATATTCATGTAATAACAATACCATAAAAAAGGCTATTTGTTGTTTTGCTCTGTTTTCTTTTTGGTAATTATTAATTTGTCGTTTTCAATTGTATATTCGACTAAATCTTTTGTCGGGTCGATTTTTAACAGTTTCAAAATGGTCGAATTGACACTCAAAGCCCACCCGTTACCGTTTCTCATCAATTTTCTTTCCACAGAAACACCTTACATTCACCATAACATTTAACTTGACATCATCATAACTTTTTCATAAATTTGTTTATAGTCTTACAATGTATGGTTATATGTATGTATAAGATATTGAATATAATCAAAAAAATAATATTAATGCCGTTTAAAGTTATTTTATTTTATATGTCTTACGATATTGATGTTTTGACCGATGATGACAAAAAGTCATAATTTGAAGTGTGCTTAATGCACGAAAGGATTAAAAAAGAGAGCCGTTAAGCTCTCTTTTTTAATTATACAATTCTTGTCGTAAATCTGTATGCCTCAAAGGTATCCGAGAACCAGTCAGGCTGCATGCCCGCTTTCATTTTTAAAGATTTTAAAAATTCTTTTTTATCGGGAATCTGGTACCAGACTTCAGGGAGATAAACAGCCTGTCTGCCTATGTCTTTGATTATTACACCGTCAACATTCGGAACCATTGCCTCTAAAAGTTCTTCTTCACTGCTGAACTTATAAGGTACGGGAGCGGACAAGAGAGATACTTTGATATTGAGTTTTTCGAACTCTTTCTTTTCGAGCGGGATAAAACGGGGGTCTTTAAATGCCGCATTTCTTGCGTTTTTGCAGATATCAACAATTACGGGTTCAACCCCAACGAGAGAACCGATACAGCCTCTCAAATTTCCGCCTATTTCTAGAGTTACAAAGGAAGCCATTTTGGTTTCCAAGGCTCTCGGATAATTTTCAACGGTAAGAGAAACATTATCAAGTTGGGATTTTATGCTGACAGCCGCAAGATTTTTTATCAGTTCGGCATAATTTTCGGAAATAAAGGTACATTTGTCTTTTTCTGCAAGAAACCAACTTCCGTAGCCGACAACACTTGATGTTTGTCCTGTTTTTTCGGAAGAATCGGTCATGCCCAATCTTATAAGAGAAAAACCTCTTTCTTTTGCAAAGTTAACAAGACCGCAAATTCCGATATATCCGCATGCCTGTTCGGGCAGCATATTTTCGCAGATATTGTTTTCTATCATATCTGCTGTTACACCGTCTATTCTCTGCGCTTCCTGCTTGTTTCTGAAATGACTTAAATCGGAAGAAATTACAAAACCGACCTTTTCGTCTTCCCAGAATTTTGAGATGATGTCGGAAATTGTTTTATAGTTTTCACCGCCGATAAGTATCGGAACAATTTTTGCCTCAGGCATAAAGCGTTTTATAAACGGGAGTTGTACTTCTATTGAATGTTCAAAGAGAAACGCCTTATCAACAAATTCACCGCCGAATTTCAGCAATTCTTTGGTAAAATCTCTGTTAACCTGTATATTTCCAAGCGGGGTGGCAAATTCTTCGTAAGTAGAAATTGCAAATCTGTCAACGGCATAACGGTGAGCAGGTGCGAAAACAAATAATGTTTCCAAATCTTTTTTGAGGTACTGAAAACCTTTAGCCGCTATTCTACCCGAATATTCATGACCTGCATGCGGTACAATGATTGCTCTTGAAAAATACTGACATTCTTTTACGGTATTTACAAGATATGATTCAATATTTGTGGCAAGCTGCTCCTTATCCGCCGAATAAAATTGTCCGTCAACCGATGTTTGTTTTACATTCATTTATGTAACTCCCAAAGTTATTTTAAAATTTTCACAAATACATTATAATACAAAAATATTATGAAGTATTTTGAAAAACAAAACAATAAAAATCAATGTTTGATTTGTCCGAGAAAATGCCGGTTATCCGAGGGACAGAGAGGTCTTTGTTCGGCAATAATCAACCAAGGCGGAGAACTTGTTTTTGAAAGTTACGGTTTTGCCTCGGGTTTTGCGATAGACCCTGTTGAAAAAAAACCGCTTTATCATTTTTATCCGACATCAAAAGCCCTGTCATTTGGCACGTTTGGCTGCAATATGGGCTGCAGGTTTTGTCAGAATCACCATATTTCAAAACATAAATTTGATATGACAAGGGCAGTTGCCGCCACACCCGAACAAGTGGTTCAGACGGCAATAAACTACGGCTGCAAAAGCATTGCCTTTACTTATAACGACCCGATTGTTTTTATGGACTATGCCGTTGAAACCGCAAAAATTGCCCATGCCAACAACGTCAAAACCATAGCCGTAACTGCGGGTTATATTTTGCCCGAAGCCCGAAAAGAATTTTTCTCGGTTATGGACGGGGCAAATATCGACTTAAAAGCCTTTACCCCCGATTTTTACAAAAAACTTTGTCTTGCCGATATCAACTATGTTTTAGACACTATCAAGTACGTTGCAAACGAAACAGACTGCACACTTGAATTAACCACACTTTTAATCGAGGAGCAAAACAATTCCGACGATGAATTAAAGCGGGAATTTGAATGGATTGCAAACAATTTGGGAACGGATATTCCTCTGCATCTGAGCGCCTTTCACCCCGACTATAAACTTTTGGATAAACCGAGAACCTCGGAACAAACACTTTTAAAAGCCTGTAATCTTGCAAAAGATTTTGGTCTTAATTACGTTTATTGCGGAAATATTCTCAACGAGAGAATGTCTTTAACCTCTTGTCCAAAATGCGGTTACAAACTCATCGAAAGAAACGGATACAACGTAAATGTTACGGGATTGCAACAAGGAAAATGCGGTAACTGCGGGCATGTGATTTACGGACGGTTTTAAAATCAAAAAAATACTACCATATTGATATTTATTATTATATAATGTTTTACGAATTGAAGTAGGGTTTTATGGATGCAGGAAAAAAACAAATCAAGACAACTACATGCCCCTATATATGAGGCTCTTGAAAAATTCAGACGAATGAGAATCGTTCCGTTTGATGTTCCCGGACATAAACATGGCAGGGGAAATCCCGAACTTGTGGAATTATTGGGAAATAAATGTGTCGGAATAGACGTCAATTCCATGAAACCTTTAGACAATCTTTGCCACCCCGTATCAGTAATAAAAGAAGCCGAAAATCTTGCTGCTGAAGCATTCGGTGCGGCTCACGCATTTTTAATGGTCGGAGGAACCACATCTTCCGTTCAGAGCATGATTTTATCCTGCTGTAAAAGCGGCGATAAAATTATTCTTCCGAGAAACGTTCACAAAAGCGTAATTAATGCGCTTGTTTTATGCGGCGCAAAACCCGTTTACGTAAATATCGAGGTTGATAATCATTTGGGTATTTCACTCGGTATGAAACTCGGGGACGTAAAAAAGGCTATTGAAGAAAACCCCGATGCCGTTGCGGTTTTTGTAAACAACCCTACTTATTACGGTATTTGTTCGGATTTAAAGTCCATAACCGATTTGGCACATAAATACGGAATGAAGGTTCTTGCCGATGAAGCGCACGGAACACATTTTTACTTCGGTGAAAATATGCCGCTCAGTGCTATGGCGGCAGGCGCAGATATGTCCGCTGTCAGTATGCACAAATCGGGCGGAAGTTTAACCCAAAGTTCATTTCTTTTGACGGGTGAAAATGTCCATCAGGGCTATGTCAGACAGATTATAAACCTGACACAGACCACAAGCGGCTCTTATTTGCTGCTTTCAAGCCTCGATATTTCGAGAAGAAACCTCGTTTTGAGAGGCAAAAAGGCCTTTGCAGATGTTATGGAACTTGCGGATTACGCAAGAGGCGAAATTAACAAAATCGGCGGTTATTACGCTTTTTCAAAAGAAAAAATTGACGGTGACAGTATTTTTGATTTTGACACGACAAAATTATCCGTTCACACACTTGATATCGGACTTGCAGGCATTGAAGTTTACGATATTCTGCGTGATGAATACGATATCCAGATTGAATTCGGTGATTTGGGCAACATTCTTGCTTATTTGTCAATCGGTGACAGAAAACAGGAGGTTGAAAGACTCGTAAGCGCCCTCGCCGACATCAAAAGACGTTATCAGAAAGATAAAGCGGGCATGTTGTCGCAGGAATACATTCCGCCGACAGTCATTATGACTCCGCAGGAATCTTTCTATGCCGAAAAAGAGTCTTTGCCCATAAAAGAAGCCAAAGGCAGAGTTTGCAGCGAATTTGTAATGTGTTATCCCCCGGGTATCCCTATTTTAGCCCCGGGTGAAGAAATTACGGACAGAATAATTGATTACATTTTGTATGCAAAAGACAAGGGCTGTTCTCTGACAGGGCCCGAAGACGAAAAAATCGAAAAACTCAACGTTTTGAAAGGGGTACATAAAGATGGACATATGGTATTCCGATAACCATACCGATAATGTAAATTTTTCAATCAGAATTAACAGACAGCTTTTTAGTGCCGAAAGTGAATTTCAGAGAATTGACATTCTCGAGTCCGTTGATTTCGGAAAAATTCTTGTATCTGACGGTGATTTGGTATTTACGGAGAAAGACGAGTTTATCTACCACGAAATGATTACCCATGTACCCATGGCAGTACACCCCTGTATCAGAAAAGTGCTTGTAATCGGCGGAGGCGACGGCGGTGTTGTCAGAGAACTTATAAAATACAAAGAAATCGAAAAAATTGACGTTGTTGAACCCGATGAAGTCATTATCGAGGTTTGCAGCGAATATTTTCCCGAAATTGCGGGAAGTTTAGAGGATAGCAGGGTTTCAATATACTATGAGGACGGTTTGAGATTTATCCGTTCAAAAACCGATGTTTACGACCTTATTATCATTGATTCTCCTAACCCGTTCGGCCCGGGCGAAGGACTTTTTACAAAAGAATTTTACGGAAACTGTTACAATGCGCTCAAGGACGACGGCATTATGATTAACCAGAACGAATGTCCGTTTTACGAGGAAGAATCGTATCAGTGCCAAAGAATGCACAATAAAATCGTTAAAACCTTCCCAATTTGCAAAGTTTATCAGGCATTTATACCGTCATACCCGTCAGGACACTGGCTTTTCGGGTTTGCATCAAAACAGTATCACCCCGTAAAAGATTTAAACAAGGTCGATTGGTATATGAAGGGTATCGGCACAAAGTATTATCAGCCAACAATACATGCAGGTGCTTTTGCTCTGCCTGTTTACGTTGAGGAATTACTTAAAAATGTTGAATAAAAATGTTGTAAATTATATGGCATGTGATGCCGAATATGAAGATGCAAACGTTGTTCTATACGGTGCGCCGTTTGACTCTACAACCTCGTTTCGTCCCGGAACACGTTTTGCAAGCAATGCTATAAGGACGGAATCCTACGGGCTTGAAACCTACAGTCCGTATCAGGATAAAGACTTAACCGACTGCAAAATCTTTGACAGCGGTGATTTGGAACTTGCAATAGGTAATTCGGAACTTGTTTTGGACGAGATTGAAAAGCGTGCCGAACAGATTTTAAAAGACGGCAAAATCCCGTTTATGATTGGCGGTGAACATCTTGTAACACTTGGCGCAATGCGGGCTGTTGTCAAAAAATATCCCGATGTTCACATAATTCATTTTGATGCACATACCGATTTAAGAGAGGATTACCTCGGTGTTAAACTCTCTCACGCCTGCGTTATCAAAAGATGCTGGGAACTTGTCGGTGACGGAAAAATCTTTCAGTTTGGCATACGCTCGGGCGAAAAACAGGAATTTTTATGGGCAAAATCAGGTCATACGTTTTTAAATCCGTTCAATTTTGACGGTTTGGATAAAATAATCAAACAAATAAAGGGCAAAAATGTATATTTTACCTTAGATTTAGATGTTTTAGACCCGTCAGTCTTCTGCGGAACGGGAACACCCGAACCGGGCGGAGTGTCGTTTTTAGAACTTATGAGGGCGGCAACTAAGGTTTGTTCGGAATTAAACATAATCGGCTGTGACGTAAATGAGTTAAGTCCCGCCTACGACAACAGCGGTGCATCTACCGCAGTTGCCTGCAAAATTATTAGAGAAATGTTGTTATCAATCAGTTTAAAAGGAGAATAAAAATGGGAAAAGTCCTTGTTATCGGCTGCGGTGGTGTTGCAAGCGTTGCAATCCACAAAATTTGTCAGAATGACAGTGTTTTTGACGAACTTTGCATTGCAAGCCGTACAGTTTCCAAATGTGATAAATTAAAAGAAAAATTACAAAACACAACAAAAACAAAAATTACAACGGCACAGGTAAATGCCGACAAAGTCGAGGAACTCGTCAAATTAATAAAAGAAGTAAAACCCGATGTTGTCTTGAATCTGGCACTTCCCTATCAGGATTTGACCATTATGGACGCCTGCCTTGAAACAGGTGTACATTACGTTGATACGGCAAATTACGAACCCGAAGATACTGCAAAATTTGAATACAAATGGCAGTGGGCTTACCGTGAAAGATACGAAAAAGCAGGAATTACGGCACTTCTCGGAAGCGGTTTTGACCCCGGTGTAACGGGTGTTTTTTCGGCTTATGCGCTCAAACACTATTTTGACGAAATCAATTATATCGATATTCTTGACTGTAATGCGGGTGACCACGGATATCCTTTTGCAACAAACTTTAACCCCGAAATCAACATCAGAGAAGTTTCCGCAAAAGGCTCTTACTGGGAAAACGGTCACTGGGTAGAAACAGAACCTATGGAAATCAAAAGAGTGTATAACTTCCCCGAAGTAGGCGAAAAAGACATGTATCTTCTTCACCACGAAGAACTCGAATCTCTTGCCCTGAATATGCCGGGGATTAAGAGAATACGTTTCTTTATGACCTTCGGACAGAGTTATTTAACTCACTTAAAATGTCTTGAAAATGTCGGAATGACATCAATCGAACCGATTATGTACGAGGGCAGGGAAATTGTTCCTCTTCAATTCTTAAAGGCAGTTTTACCCGACCCGTCAACTCTCGGCCCGAGAACAAAGGGCAAAACAAATATCGGCTGTATTTTCATCGGCAAAAAAGACGGAAAAGAAAGAAAAATATACATTTACAATGTCTGCGACCACGAAGAATGTTACAAAGAAGTGGGTTCACAGGCCGTTGCCTATACAACGGGTGTTCCCGCAATGATAGGGGCAATGCTTGTAATGCAGGGTAAATGGCAAAAAGCGGGTGTTCACAACATTGAAGAATTTGACCCCGATCCGTTTATGGAGGCTCTCAACAAATGGGGCTTGCCGTGGAAAGTCAGCGAAAACCCCGATTTAGTCGAATAAAGGCATAAAATGAAAAAGAACGAATTGAGGACGCCCTGCTACATTGTCAGCAAGTCAAAAATTACCGAAAATCTTGAACTTTTAAAATCTGTTGCAGATGCAGCGGGGGCAAAGATTTTGCTTGCGCAAAAGGCGTTCTCGATGTATTCTTTATACCCTTTAATTTCAAAATATCTTGCTGGAACAACCGCAAGCGGACTTTATGAGGCAAAACTAGGCAAAGAGGAAATGGGCGGAGAAACACACGTTTATTCACCCGCCTATCGTGACGACGAAATCGATGAAATCATTGAACTTTGCGACCATCTTGTTTTTAATTCGCCCGAACAGATAAAAAAATATCAGGAACGTGTTCTTAAAAAGGGCAAAAGTATCGGTTTGAGAATTAATCCCGAATGTTCAACCCAAGACCATGCAATTTATGACCCGTGCGCAAAAGGTTCAAGACTCGGAACAACGGCGGCGCACCTGACCGAAAGCGATTTGGAAAATGTTGACGGACTGCATTTTCATACCTTATGCGAACAAAATTCCGATGCTTTAAAAACAACAATCAATGCCGTAGAAGAAAAGTTCGGAAAATATTTATATAAAATGAAATGGGTAAATTTTGGCGGCGGGCACCATATCACACGTCAGGACTACGATATCGAAACTTTAATAGAGTGCATCAACCATATTAAAACAAAATATGATGTTCAGGTATATCTTGAACCCGGAGAGGCTGTCGCTCTAAATGCAGGCACACTTTTGACCGAGGTTTTGGAAATCGTTGAAAACGACCTTAAAATTGCCATTTTAGATACTTCTGCAGCATGCCACATGCCCGACGTTCTCGAAATGCCGTACCGTCCCCCGCTTAAAACTTCCGCAATGCCTTATGAAAAGCAATACACATATCGTTTATCGAGCGCAACTTGTCTTGCGGGAGATATAATCGGCGATTATTCTTTTGACGAACCGCTTAAAATCGGACAGAAACTTGAATTTGAGGATATGGCAATATATTCTATGGTAAAAAATAACACCTTTAACGGAATGAGGCTGCCCGACATAGTTCTTGACGATAACGGCGATTATTTGGTTGTCCGCTCATTCGGGTACGAGGATTTTAAAGGAAGATTGTAAGCAAACAGGGTGAGACAAGGAACGTTCATACCAAGTTTATAATGGTTTTTCGGTGCAAACACATCAATAAATTGAAGCGTTTTTTCGCCCTGCAACTACAACTGCAGTTTGTCATACTGAGCGTAAGCGAAGTATCCGGCTGAGTTAATATTTTTCTTTAATTAGCTGGATTCTTCGGCAGAGCCTCAGAATGACAAATATTTGCGTTTTTGTCGGGCTTCAGCCAACTTATGATTTTCTCATCTTTACAACAAAAACGGCGGACAAAATATCCGCCGTTTTGAACTTTTACCGTTTCGGTGTTATTACATAGCGCCTTCAACAATTTTAACAAAACTGTCTGCTTTAAGGCTTGCGCCGCCGACCAAGGCTCCGTCTATATCGGATTGAGCCATTTGTTCTTTAATGGTTTCGGGCTTAACGCTTCCGCCGTATAAAATTCTGATTGCATCTGCGGCATCAGCGCCTGCAACTTCTTTAACTGTGTTTCTAATCATTGCGATTACTCTGTTTGCTTCAACGGAATCGCAGGTTTTGCCTGTTCCGATAGCCCAGATAGGTTCGTAAGCAATGATTGATTTTGCAACTTCTTCTGCTGTCAAATCTTTAAGTGCGTTTTTGATTTGAGAAGCAATGTGAGAGTCTGTAACACCCTGTTCTCTCTGTTCAAGAGATTCGCCGCAGCAAATTATCGGAATTAAGCCGTTTGCCAAAATTGCTTTTGCCTTTTTGTTAACCATTTCATCTGTTTCAGCAAAATACTGACGTCTTTCGCTATGACCGATGATGATGTATTCACAGCCTGTATCTTTAAGCATTTCAACAGATGCTTCACCTGTAAATGCACCGCTTTTTTCAAAGTAGCAGTTTTGAGCGGCAAGTCTTACTTTTCCGCAGCCGCAGTCTGTTAATGCTTTATTTGCAACATATAATGAAGTGAAAACAGGTGCAACGATTACAACGGGGAGTTTTTCCTTATCGTATTGTTTTAAACCTGCCATAACATCATTAACTAAATCTTTTGCCTCTGCCTGTAATTTGTTCATCTTCCAATTACCTGCAATAACGGGTCTTCTTGTCATATTTAAAATCCTCATATTAAGTACTTTCGGGATATACCCACACTCACAAAATAACTCAAAAAAAATATTTTATCAATATTAATCTATTGAACAGTAATTTTTTCGTTGTAAAATAAAGACGAAACGGAGAAAAAAAATGGAAGATATCAGAGTAAGAATAGCACCGTCACCGAGCGGAAATTTACACGTCGGTACGGCAAGAACAGCACTTTTTAATTATTTGTTTGCAAAGAAAAACAACGGCAAGTTTGTATTAAGAATTGAAGATACAGACCTTGAACGTTCAAATGAAGCATATACACAAAACATTTTTGACAGTTTAAAGGCACTCGGTCTTAACTGGGACGAAGGCCCCGATGTAGGCGGAAATTACGGCCCTTACAAGCAGTCCGAAAGATTTGACATTTATCCCAAATATGCGCAAATGCTTGTTGAAAAAGGTTATGCTTATGAATGTTTCTGTACTCAGGAAGAACTTGAAGCCGAAAAAGAAGAATCAATGAGAAATAAAACGGCGCATGTTTATTCGGGAAGATGCAGAAATCTGACGGAAGAACAAAAAGCACAATTCAGAGCGGAAGGCAGAAAACCCTCAATTCGTTTCCATGTTCCGAAAGGAAAAGAAATCGTATTTAATGACATGGTTAAAGGCGAATTGAAATTTAAAACTGACTTAATCGGCGATTTTGTAATTATGAAGTCAAACGGCACTCCGACTTACAATTTTGCGGTTGTTATCGATGATATGCTTATGAAAATCAACCACATCATAAGAGGTGAAGACCATATTTCAAACACTCCGAAACAAATCTTGATTTATGAAGCATTAGGCGCAGAAGTTCCTACGTTTGGACACCTCGGCATGATTTTGGCACCCGACAGAAGCAAACTTTCAAAAAGACACGGTGCAACCGCCGTCAGCGAATTTGTTGAAAAAGGTTATCTGACAGAGGCTCTCGTTAACTTCGTTGCACTTCTCGGCTGGTCGCCATCAGACGGCAACGAAATTAAAACCGTTGATGAAATTGCTCAGGATTTCAGAATACACGAAGTTTCTTCATCAAATTCCGTTTTTGAATATGACAAACTGAACTGGATGAACGGACAGTACATCAAAAAACTTGATTTGAAGGTTCTTGCCGAAAAGTTAAAACCGTATTTAACAAAATATGATTTAAATGAATTAACGGAAGAACAATATCTCAAAATGGTTGAAATTACACGTGAACCGTTAACTCTGCTTTCCGATATTACGGACGATGTTCCCTACTTCTTTGGTGAATATCCCGAAATTGATGATGAAGCAAGAGCACATATCGATTCCGAAATCGGTCAGATGGTTTTGAAAGACGTTATGAGCAAGATTGACGGATGGGATTTCAACAACCTGCACCAGATTCTTGAAGATTTCAGAACCTACTTTAAGGAACAGGGAATTAAAGCAAAAATCACAATGTGGGCAGTCAGAGCAGCCGTAACGGGCAGAACAAGAGGCGCTGATATGTGCGGTATTATGGAAGTTCTCGGCAAAGATAAAGTTAAAAAGAGAATACAGGCAGTAATCAAATAACTGCCTGACAGATATAAAAAAAGACATTCTTTCGGGAATGTCTTTTTTTGTTAACATATCACAAAAATCAACATAATACGTCATTACGAGGAACGAAGTGACGAAGTAATCCCTTAAACCGAAAGGGATTTCCACAAAATGCTGACGCATTTTTCGCAATGACGCATAAAACAATAATACCGTTTATTGCGGGCGACGTGATTTATTCGCTCTGCAACTGTTCATTATTTTTATTGTGCAGAATTTTCTTTTTTATATCCCGCAACTGTCTTAAAACGACAATTCTCCAATTTAAGTAATAATTTAAAATATGTATATGATTGTCGTCATTAATTATTTTGTCTGCTTTTCCAACATTTTGGTTTGGGGAAATATATTTAAAATCCACAAGATTTTTATTTACAAAAAGCAGGTAAATACCTTTTGATACATTGTTATTTGTATAACGGCATCTGCAGTTTTCATAGTCGTCCATGTAGGCATGATTTCTTGCAATCAGAACAAAATCTTTATTTATTTGCTGCAGGATTTTTATTCTCTTTGCCGTTTCATGAGCATTTTCATTGTGTATTACGAGAGTTATTCCCGTAAGGTTATCTTTAAAGCGCAGAATATCTTCAAGTACGCCCTCTTCCGCACCCGAAATATCCATTTTGAGATAGATTTTTTTATCCTGAAGATTTAACTGTTTGAGTTTGTTTTGAAAAGTATGAATGTTTCCTGATGAATTTTGGGTTTTAAAAATAAACTTATCCGTTCCGATACATTCACTCTGAAAATGAACAAGAGAAGAACCCGTATAGATATTCTGAACGCCACAATCAAAAGCATAGGCGGGAATATTGTAAATATCGGCATAGACTCTTTCAAACTCGGAATCTTTATAAACTCCGTATCCGATTAGTACGTCCGAATTTTGCAAAGCCAAATCAGATGCCGTAAAAGGTTCTGTCGTGTATCTTAAAATTTTTAAAGGCTTTCCGTTGTTGTAGGCATTATAGATAACAAGGTCGGGAAGCATAATTTCATACATTTTACAGTAACAACTGTCTTTTTTGTCAAAAGAAACATCTTCGCTGTTACTGCAGGAATTAAAATATTTATAATTATCTTTCAGATGATTTCTGCAAACTGCAATTTGAACGACAAAATACAAAAACAACAGAGCGGCAACCGATATGATAATTAATTTATAACTTTTTCCGACCATTATGTTCAACCTCAAAGTTAATTTTTGTATTTCTTTTTTAAAAGTTCTTTGTCATTTTTATACTTTTGCTTAATCTGATTTTTTCTTGTTATCAACTTCTCCAGTTGAGAACTGTAATTTTTTATTCTCTGATTCTTCTGTGCCGCAGTCAGAGAAGAACTTTTTTCGGTCATTTCTATCTTTTCTTCAAGGTTGGATATCTGTTGTTCAATACCTGCCATTTGAGCATTTTTGACGGTTCTTATTTTTCTGACTTCGGCATCATACACGGGATATTTTGATGCAAGTGCAAAATTTGCCGATAAAATCATAACCGAAAACAAAATAAAAAATTTTTTCATAAATTTCTCCTGAAAATTATAATATCAAATTTTTACTTAATGTACAATTCAGGAAGATTATGAATAACACCGCCCAAAATTGTGGGATAAACATTTCCCACTCTGTTTTTTACGGCAATAAGTCTTAACGGCGAATAGAGATAAATCATCGGACATTCGTCTGCAATTATTTCCTGAAATTCATCGTAATAAATTTTTCTTTTTTCATATTCAAGTTCTGAAGCGCCTTTATCAAAGAGAACATCGACTTTTCGCTCAAAATCAAGCATTTCTTTGTTATAGTCATTTTCATCTCTCTGATTAAAGATGTGCAGAGGGCCGTTTGAATACCAGACGTTTTTGCCGCTGTGAGGTTCAAGTGTATTACCCGTAAAACCCATTATCATTGTATCCCATTCGTAAGTATCGGAGATTTTTCCGATTAACGTATTAAATTCAATCGGTTTAAAATTAACTTTTATTCCGAGTTCGGCAAGGTCGGATTTTATCATAACGCCGATTGCTTCTCTTTCTGTATTTCCTGCGTTTGTAAGCAAATCAAACTCAACGGGGCTATTGTTTTTATCCCGCAAAAACCCTTTTCCGTCACGGTAAAAGCCCGATTTTTTCAGACATTCTTCCGCATAGACAAAATCACGTTTATGCCCTTTTGCAACCTTTTCATTTAAGAAGATTGAGCCTATGGCTTCGGGCGTAAATAAGGGCTCACCGACACCGTTTAAAATATTCATGACTTCTGATTCTCTGTCTATGGCATAATCAACGGCAGTTCTGAAATTTTTATCTCTGAACCATTTTTGTTTTTTAGGCTCTACGTAGTATTTTCCATCTTTATTTTTTCTGTTGTTGAGGTTGAAGGCAAAAAACATTGTTCCCGTACTTGCACCCAGATTATACAGGGTATAATTATTTTTCTTTTCGTTTGCCTTAAATCTTGCGGCATCAGAACCTCTGACGGAGATTATATCAAGTTCGCCCGCCTCAAATTTTAAAAGTTCGTTATTCAAATCGCCTACAATCTGAATTACATATTTATCAAGATAGGGTAACTGTTTTCCGTCTTTATTGACCATAAAATAGTTATCGTAACGGGTTAAAACAACTCTTTGTGCTGGAACGTATTCTTTAAGCCTGAAAGCACCCGAGGTGACAAATTTTTCAGGGGGCGTGTTTGTTCCCCAGAACGAGTCAAAGGCTCTTTTGCCCTGTTTTGTAACGGGTCTTAAAACGTGTGCGGGAGCAATATTTTCGGACAAAAATCTTATAAACGGCGCATAAGGTTTTATTGTTGTAAATTTTACCGTATATCTGTCGATTTTTTCGACCTTCGGAAGCTGCCCGTCTATCACGACGGAATCTCTGACACTGGTATTGCCGAAGCCCGCAAGAATAATTTCTTTCCATGTAAAAACAACATCATCTGCCGTAATTTCTTTTCCGTCAGACCATTTCAGACCTTTTCTTAACGTTATTGTATATTCTTTGTTATCGGGAGAAATTTTTATGGTTTTTGCCATGTTAGGTCTTACTTCGCCCGTATTGACATCTGTTGAGAGTAAGGAATCAAACATTAAGGCGCCTATTTCGGCAGAGGTATTATCTTTTGCCGTCCACGGATTAAAGGTTTTAGGGCCCTCGCCGATGGTTGAGGTGATAAATTCACCGCCGAACGTGCCGACAGGCAGTTCCGATTGCAAAAATTCCCGTCCGTTTATAACAACTTCTTTCGGCTCGGCATAAGTAAAATTGCGGGCGGTAATTTGTTCACTTTCTGCCGTCTGCGTTTCTTTCGGTCTGTCTGCCGAAAAACAGGAAGTCAGAAGGATACATATAAATAAAATCAGTATGAGTATTTTGGATATTTTTTTCATAAAAAGAGATTATCATAAATTTTCACAAAATAAAACTGACAGGCTGTCAGAATTAGCGGCTCTTGAAATTTTTAAAAAATGAGTCATGATATTTATAGAGGTGTTAAATATGTCCGATGTTCAAAACAAAAAAGTTGAAACGCTTGAAGAAAAATGGCAATGGTCACATTGGACTTATGTCGGTGATGTTTTTGATGCTCCCGAACATCAGGCTGTCCTTTCCAAAATGAAAACGGTAAAAGAACGGCTTGCATACAAAACAGCAGTAATGGACAAGCAAAAAGAAGATTATTTAAAGAATAACTAAAGCATCTATTAGTAGGTAGGGTGCAAAAAGGAACGTTTGCACCAAAAAGGATTGCCACGTCGGGCAAAAAATTGCCCTCCTCGCAAAGACAGTATGTTTGCAGGTTTGTTGAAAACCTACCTGCAAAACTAAAAAATATATTTTTTAGTTTATATACGAACGAAGCGAGTCGGAGCATTCCGCAGGAATCGTGTTTTCTGTCTTGGTTTTTGTTTCACAAAAAGCACCTGTTCACTGTCTTGACCTGTTCGCAATAAACGGCGTTACGGTCTTGCTCCTCGCAAGCCCTTCAGCCTCTGCTCACAGGTCGCTTCACTGCGTTGCCGTTCACTTTGCTTTTTGCTTATTCGGACTTCGT
>JAILHI010000054.1 GCA_024695865.1 Candidatus Gastranaerophilales bacterium | reverse complement strand
CATCGGGAATTTCCTTTTTTAAAACACCTGTTTCCAGTTGTTCTAAAATTTCTTTTAAAGCAACTCCGCAAAAGTTAATAAATTAACAAACAGAACAACCTACAGGAGAGGTATTTGCGGAGTTGCTTTAAAAGAAATTTTAGAACAACTGGAAACAGGTGTTTTAAAAAAGGAAATTCCCGATGCCGAATACATTATTTATACTTTTATTGACCCTCACATAACAAGACTCTTTAATTCTCAGATTTATCATTTTGAAACTTATATTCCAATGAGATATAAATTGGAAGATGATAAACTTGTTAAACTTCCGGAACCTAAATTTAAAATTTTCTACTCGTTATATACCGTGAAACTAATTCAATACCTTTGGGCTGACATTTGTGAATCATATGAACGTGAACGAGATTTCTCATTATTCTTAACAATAATGGAAGAATGTATGAAATATTTTAAAGAACAATATCCAAATACTAAAATAGTGGTTTTATTGTATCCGAGTGCACAATACGCTGAACTTAAACGAGGCTCAGCAGATGATTTCCCTATTTTGCCGATACATATAGTCGAATACCTGGAAGATTTGGGTTATATAGTAATAAATGCTGAAGATTTAACGGATAAGCCCATAAGAACGGTTGAATACAGAACCGTAGATAAAGACCACCCAAACGAACAAGCATGGGACGCTGTTGCCCCCGGACTTGTCAAAAAATTGAAGCTTTAATATGAGTTTTTGATACTTGTCAAAAATTATTTGAGGTGAAACAAAGTATCTGTAATTTGTTTTTCGAGGTGAGAGAAGTAATGTCTTCATCATAAAACATGCAGGTTCGATTTCGGGGCATAAAACTATGCAAATGGTAATAAAATATTCTTATCTGACGAAAAAGAATACAAGTGAATTACTTCAAAGTACAACAGATATTATGTTCAGTAAAGTAAAAGAATGTCGTTAAATATTTTTTGCTATACTTAATTCTTGCACTTGATATTTGTAAATAACTGGATTATAATACAATAAATTATTGGATTGGGTTGTAAAAATAAATGAAATATAAAAATCGTAATATCATAAATCAGCTGACAGAATTAATAAAGACAAGACCGTTAACATATTTAAACGGTGGTCGCCAAGTGGGTAAATCAACTTTATGTTCTCATTTACCGGAGAAAATAAATCATATAACTTTTGATTCACCTTTGATATTAACATCTGCAAAATCAGCTCCCGAAACATTTATAAATTCATTATCAAAAGATGTTTTAAATGTTATTGATGAAGTTCAGTTTGCTCCCGAAATATTCCCATATTTAAAAATGCAAATTGATAAAAACAGACTGGAAGGAAACACTAAACAAAGATTTTTGCTCACAGGTTCGGCAAATCTGATGGCTTTACCAAAATTGTCCGAGGCATTAGTTGGCAGAATGTCTATCCTTACTTTATATCCGTTTTCAGTTAGTGAATACCAAGAAACTAATGTTTCTTTGTTTGACAGACTTTTTAATGACGAATTAAGTGTTAAAACATACGATAGTTATAACATTATAGATGCGATAAAGAGTGCCACTTATCCTGAAATTGCAATAGACAGAAATATTGACAGAATAAAATGGTTTGACAGTTATTTAACAACAATTCTCAATAGAGATATTAAATCTTTATCAGACCTTAAAAATCCTGATTTAATGGTTGTTTTACTTTCATTGTTGTCAATGAGAACAGGCGGACTAATTAATAATACAGAAATAGCAAAAGAAATCGGAATTGATTACAGAACCTATGAAAAAATGTTTGCGTTTGCTATCAATAGTTTTATTGTCTTTAATGTTAAACCTTGGGCAAAACCAAATAAATTAAATAAGAGATTTGTCAAATCACCAAAATTATACTTTACTGATTGTAATTTCTTATCATATATAATGAAAAGAAGTTTAGATGATTTGTTTGCAAACGATACAAGAACTTTTGGTCATGTATTCGAAAATTTTGTTGCAACAGAACTTGTTAAATGTGCAAAATTTAATAATCTTGAATTATCACATTACAGAACTCAAGCAGGCAAAGAAGCCGATTTTGTTTTGGAAAACACTAATGGTGATATCGTAGGTATTGAGGTAAAATTATCAACCGATATTGATAAAAAATATTTGTCCGGATTGCAGGAACTACAAGAATTATCCGGTGATAAATTCAAAAGAGGTTTGATTGTTTATACAGGACAAGCTATTATTCCGTTAGCAGATAAAATTTGGGCAGTTCCCGTTTGCCATTTTTGGAAATAATTATATTTTGTATTTTTATCTCTTATATTGTTTTTGCGGAGATAATTCAAAATATTGCCGCAAAACATGCGGTGATTTGTATTGCGTTGCTGAGATTATATCGTATAATAAACGCAGAATTGCAAACAAAAAGACAAGACCGAAAGTCTTGTCTTTATTATCTTTTGAAGTGGTGGCGCGTCTCGGAATCGAACCAAGGACACAGGGATTTTCAGTCCCTTGCTCTACCAACTGAGCTAACGCGCCAAGTGTTTCTCAATTTATGAGTTAAAATTATCATAAAGACAAAATTTAGTCAAGTTTACTCTGCATTTCTTATTTCTGTTTTATTTTGCCAAAATCGTGACAAATTTTTATTTTTGACTTAAAATATTTCTAAAAATAATATAGAACAGGATGTAATCTGTGTTTCAAAAATTTACCGAAAAGGCAATCACTGCCGTTAAAGATGCCCAAATTTCCGCAATAGAACTCGGACATAACAAAATCTATCCCGAACATTTACTCTGGGCTTTAAGCAAAAAAAATAACGAGTTGGGCGCAAAAATTCTCAAAATGAACCATGCTGCACCCGATAACATCAAAGAGGCTATTCTCGAGGTTTTAAAAGATAAAGAAATTTCAAAACCCGCCGCAAGTGTTGTTTTCAGCAACAGAATAAGACGTGTTTTCCAAAAAGCCTATGAGATTGCCGCCGATAACGGTAACGGTTTTGTTAAAACGGAACATCTTTTTTATGTTTTGCTTTGTACCGATATTTCAGGTCTTGACGCCCTCTTTAATATCTTGTATCTGGATTCTCCCAAAGTCAAAGATATTATGAGAAAAATTGTTGAAAAAAAATCAAAACAAAAAGAAAAACACCCCGAAGCCGACGATTCAAAAGAGTCTGATGATAAATACAATCATATTCTATCCATCGTAAAAGACGAAGAATCTGCCTCGGTTTTCAGCAGAGCGGTTGCCAAATTGACAACTTCGGAATATGAAATTCTCGGTACCGAACAAATCATGCTCTCTATTTTAGATGACGAAACGGGCGATTTGAGCGATACCTTGAAACATGCCGGAATAACAACTGAACGCTTCAGCGAAAAACTTCAGCAAATTACCTCCAGACTTGATGAATATGAAGACAAACAAATTATCTTCACACCTAACGCCTTAACGGCCTTAATAAAGGCTTCCGATACAGCAAGAGAACTCGGCAGCACCTCGGTAAGACCCGAACACATCGTTCTCGGTATCTTAAAATCAAAAAAAGGTATTGCCTATAAAATCTTGAACGAATTATATCCGAACAACAAACTCGAAGAACAGATTTTAAGACCGCTTGAAAAACAATTAAACGAAACCCCCGTTATCCTGCGTTTTGCAAATCAGGAGGCAAGACGACTCGGCAGACATACTGTCGGAACCGAACTTATTTTAATCGGTATTATGCTTCAGGGCAGCGGCATGGGCTATTCCGTTCTTAAAGATTTAGGTATTACCGTTGCGGATTTACGAAAAGAAACCGAACAAATTCTCGGCACAAACGAAGAATACGTCGATAAAGACATATCCTACACCCCCCGTGCAAAATCGGCGCTTGAAATTGCGTGGAAAATTGCCAAAAAAGAACGGAAAACAAAAATATATTCCGAACACCTTTTGGAAGCAATCGTTAAAATGCCCGATTCCCTTGCCATGAAAGTTTTATCAAGACTCGGTACTGACGAACTTGAAGTCAGACAGGGTATCCGCAACAAGATGATGTCATAATGATAAAAAATGATGCAAGGTATGAACTTTTAGCACCCGCAAAAGACAAAGAAACCGCAATTGCGGCTATAAATGCTGGTGCAGATGCAGTTTATATCGGATATTCAAAATTCGGAGCAAGAGTCAAAGCGGGTAATTCGCTTGAAGATATAAAATCCGTTGTTGAATATGCTGACACGTATCGTGTTAAGGTCTATGTTACCTTAAATACAATCTATAACGATGATGAACTTGCGGAAGTGGTTAAAGTTCTTCATAAACTTTATGAAATCGGTGTTTCTGCGGTAATTGTTCAGGATATGGGGCTGTTAGAGTGTGATTTGCCGCCGATAAAACTGTTTGCAAGTACGCAGTGCCATAACAATACGCTAGAAAAAGTTAGGTTTTTGGAGCAAACGGGATTTGAAAGGGTGATTTTACCCAGAGAATTTTCGCTTGATGAAATTAAAAATATTACTCAAAATACGGATATCGACATTGAAACCTTTGTTCACGGCGCCTTGTGTGTTTCATACAGCGGACAGTGTTATCTGAGTGCATCAATCGGCGGACGAAGTGCCAACAGAGGTGAATGTGCGCAGCCCTGCCGAAAAAAATATACTTTGCTCTCGTCAGACGGGCAAATTATTGCAAAAGACAAGTATCTGCTGAGTTTAAAAGACTTAAATTTATCGGACAGAATTGAAGATTTGATTTTATCGGGCGTAACCTCGTTCAAAATTGAGGGCAGGCTTAAAGACAAAAATTATGTTACAAATGTCGTTTCCTATTACAGAAAAAAAATTGATGAAGTGCTTGAAAAGTACAATTTGCAAAAAGCATCTGTCGGAATTTCAAAAATAAATTTTGAACCCGAGCCGCAAAAATCTTTTAACAGAGGTTTTACGGAATTTAATCTTGACGGCAAAAGAAAAAATTTCTGTACGAAAAATTACGTAAAATCGTTAGGCGAATACATCGGAAAAGTAGAAAAAGTTTTTGACAAATATTTTATAATAAAAGGTCAAACTCTAAACAACGGTGACGGAATATGCTTCTTTGACACAAAAACCGATGAACTTACGGGTACAATAATTCAAAAAAATCAGGACGGAAAAATTTTCCCTCAAAATATGAACGGCATAAAGCCGAAACTTGATATTTACCGCAATTCCGATATTGCCTTCGAAAAAGAATTGTCAAAGCCCGTAAACAGATATATAAAAATTTCCGCTTTTGCAGAAATATCAGATAGTAAAATTACCCTTAAATATCGGGACGAAGAAAACAATCTTGCAGAAGTTTTTGAAAACGGCGCTTTCCAAAAGGCTGAAAATGCTGATAAAGCAATCGAAACAATAAAACGCCAACTTGCAAAAACGGGTGATACCGAATTTCTGACGGAAAAAGTTGAAATCCGTCAGGATAATCCTTATTTTGTTCCCGTTTCCGTTCTGAACAATCTGAGAAGAACTGCCGTTCAAAAATTATCTGAAATCCGCAGACAAAATCTTCCAAGAGATATCAGAAAGAAAAATATAAAAATCGTTCCTTATCCCTGTAATACGGTAAATTACAGCGCAAACATAATGAACGAAAAAGCAAGACTCTTTTACGAAAAAAGAAATACAAAAGTGTTTGAAACTGCGTTTGAACAAAATCCATCTGCGCAAAATACCGCTTTAATGACGACAAAACATTGTATAAAATATACCCTCGGTTTGTGTCAAAAATATTTTAAGCCCGAAAAAACCTATAAAGAACCTCTGATTTTGAGAGATGAAAGATATAAAGAGTATATACTCGAATTTGACTGCAAAGAATGTCAAATGCGGATAAAATCAAGTCGTAAAGCATGATACGGACATGTTACAACATGTAACAAAATGTAAAAAAATTGGCACATAAGCGGAAAAAATTGTTTTTATATACATGTACACTAAGTGTACCTATACGCATATAATATTAAAAAGAAATATCAACGGAGGAATCTGTATGGCAAATGTGAACAATTCGTATATGGGCAAATTGCAAAATGCTCTGAAAAACGGCGAAATTACATATACGGGCGGTGCGGCAAAGAATGTCGAGATTAATTTGGGCAAAGGTGATGCCGATATTGATGTAAGGGGTTCGCATGTTACGATAAATACAGGAACAGGTAACCAAAGAGTACAGGTTCTGGGCGATGACGTTGATGTCGCTTTAGACCAAAATGCCGAACAGGATTGGGATTTCTCTCAGGATTGGGACGCTGTTGCCGTTGTTTCCGATGTGGATACGGGCAAAATTAAGGTCAACATGGGCGATGGCGGCGGTGTTGCATTAGCCGTCGGTAATGATATTACTATCAATTACGGCGATGCTACGGATAAACAGCAGCAAGTCGCTGTTGTCTGGGGCAGTGAAGAAGCCGTTGCCGACATCAAATACGGCGAGGGCGGCGCAAGATATGCTGCTACCTTGGACAAGGCTGCTACAAACGGCGCATGGTCGCTGCTTGAAGACAACTTCATTGATCAGGGTCAAATGTCGAATGTCGTTCTTGATGCTGCCGTTGATGCTATGGATGAACTCTCTATCAGAGGTCTTGCTCCCAAAGAAATTGAAGAATACAATGCTGACCTTTCAACAACAAATAAAACTCAATTCCTCAATGATTTGAAGGCAAAATATAATTTAGACCAGGAACAATACAACAAAATTTCGGAACTCTTTGACAGCGGTGAATTGTTTGCAACAATCGAAGGTACGACTACACCTAAGTATGCTATCTTAACATCAGGTGTTCTGAAAGACGGAAATCAGCCTAAATACGAACTTGCAAGAATCGATTCCTACGACCCCGCAACAGGCCACATTCACGCTTGGGGCTACGGATATGACAGTAACGGCACTAAAAAGGCTGTTGCAGACTTTAAAGATTGTATTGCAACGAACCAGACAATCGGTACCGTTAAACAAACCGAATTACGTACTTTCAATATTGAAAAACACGATGTGTATGATATTTTAAGAACACAAAAATACGTAATGGGCGGTATGAAGCAAATTACGATAACGGGCGGTGATGCTAAATACAATGCCGTTGATATCACGGTCAACGACAAGTATGCAGATGCAAAAACGACTGTTACGTTCGGCAATACTTCCGAAAAGAGTGATATCAAAATCGGCGGTGCATACAGTTGGGAAACTCGTGAATTTTTAACAAGACGTGAAGAAGAATCGGGTTACATCTGGGGTATGTTAGGTCAAACAGATGGTACTACGACATATCAATCACCTATCGTTATTGACTTTAACAAAGACGGCAAAGTTGATGCGGCAGCAAGAAAAGGTGTTGATATCGATGGCGACGGAAGAGCAGACGGTGCTGCAACGGGCGGCGACAAAATGCTTGCTATGAGTGATATGACCGGCAACGGCAAAGTTGATGGTGCTGAAGTCTTCGGTAACAAAACAGTCAATCCGTTCACAGGTAAAGCAGTTAATGCGGCTAACGGTTTTGAAGCATTAAAAGTTATCGCTAAGGATGCGGAAGCAGCAACGGGCATCAGATGCTATCAAAATGGCGAAGTAGATTTACAGGCATTGAAAGAGGCTTTGGCTACGGTCGGTGTTAAACTCGGATTTGTCAGCGATGATAATGTAACCGAAGTTGAAGAATTGACAGGAATTACGGCAATTAACGTTGATGAATACACTGAAGCGGCAGAACAGGGTGCTGTTCAGCACAGACAACAGGGTACTTACACCGATGAAAACGGCGAAGTCTATAAAGCAGATGACGTTTGGTTTGAAACTCAACGTAAAAAACAAAATTTCTTTGAATAAGATTAAAAGACCTGCTTAAACAGCAGGTCTTCTTTTATCTATGATGTTTTATTTTATTCTCTATCATTGCGAGCGTGGTAATCCTATTCGGTTTCAAGGATTACTTCGTCACTTCGTTGTCTTGGATTTTGTTTCACAAAAAGCACCTGTTCACTTCACTGCGTTGCCGTTCACTTTGCTTTTTGCTACTTCGGACTGCGTCCTACACAAAATCCGTTCCTCGTAATGACGTGTTTGTTTTTATGGACAAATTTTGACTATTTATTTTGCCATTGCTTTTCTTACTTCTGCCTTGTATTTTTCAACGTTAGGCTGTAACACTTCGGGCATTGCCGTTGTTTCGTCAATCGGAAGTCCGAGTTCACGGCGCAATATATTGCCTGTATAAATTGTTTCAAAGTGTTTTAATTCAATAAACTGAGCAATGCTTTCCAAAGACAAGTCATCGAGAATTATTCTTGAAACGGGGTGCTGGTTTGAATATGCGGTAACAACACCTTCAAGAATTGCTGATGTAACTTTATCGTCAGTTTCATAGTTTACAAAAGTAAAGAAAGAATCTTTATTTTCTTCGTCCAAATCGGCTTCCGCATTGTAGTGCAAATATCCGGGGCCTACGTTTGTGTCTGTTGAAATTCTTGCTTTTAAACTTTCGTTTTTAAGTTGTTTTTCCCAGAGAGTAGTTCCCGTGAAGGCGTCTGAAAAATATTCTACAAAATGTTTTCTTTTGCCGTCTTTATATGCATTTACGTTGAACGTTGCAAGTTGTAAAGCGAGGTTTTCGCTGACATTTTCGTTTAAAAATGCTTCCTGTGCAGCAAGTGATGCTTCGAGCATTTTTTGAACTTTTGACTTTTCAACACCTGCAAAAGCAAGAGCAAAAATTGTTGCATCGTCAAAGATTGAAAAACGTCCGCCTACATCGTCATGAACGTAACCAGAAAGACCGATTTTTCCTTCATCAACGATTTTTCTTAATTTGCTTTTTTCGGGCGAAATGTCGGTCATTGCAACAAAATGGTCTGCAACTTTATCAGTTTTAAAAGTATGTCTTACCATTTCATCAACCTTGTTGTAGGCGGTTGTTGTTTCCATTGTTCCGCCTGATTTTGAAACTACCATGAATTTTGTTCTTGCAAGATTTAAAGGTTCGACAAATCTGTTAAAACTTACGGGGTCAACTGATGAAAAGAAGTGAACATTCTTAATGCCGAGCATATTCATCATTGATTCGGTTGTATGTCTTGAACCGCCTATACCGAGAATGGCAAGTTCGTCATATCCGTCTTTTGCTTTCGCAGCCATTTCGTAAAGATGGTCGAGATTTTTTAATTGGTTTTCGGGAAGAATTTTAATCCAGTTTAAAAACTGTCCCTGTTTTCCCGCTCTGTTTTTAACTTCGTTTACAGCCTCTTTTGCTGTCTGATTTAAGTTATCACCTGTTTTTGCAATGACTTTTACTTTCATTTAAACTCTCCTTTATGATTCTTTTAAATTTTTAAAGTGATGATATAAGTATAATACGAACAAAACGACACAGGCAATAACTATTGCCGCATCGAATTTATGCCAAATATGTTTGAAAACTTCACTGTGCATGCCGAATTTTATGCCGACCCAAACCAAAAAATAACTCCATACCAAAGAACCTAAAAAGGTAAAGGCAATAAATTTGGGAAAATTAGCCTTTAAAATTCCTGCGGGAAGTGAAATAAAGGTTCTTACAACGGGCAGCATTCTGCAAATGAAGAACGCCCAATCGCCCCATTTCTGCTGCCATTTGTCAGCAGTTTCAAGGTCTTTTTTGCTGATTAAAAACCACTTTCCGTATTTTTCAACAAACGGTCTGCCGCCCAGACTTCCGAGCAGATAAGACGGGATTGAGCCGATAACGCAGCCGATTGCGCCAAAGATAGCCGCAGTATGTATTGAAAATACACCTTTGCTGACTAAATATCCTGCAAAAGGCAAAATTGCTTCACTCGGAAGCGGTATGTTGCAGGATTCTATCGCCATAAGGCATGCTATTCCCCACGGCCCCATTGCCGTAATTGTTGCTTCTATCCAAGATGCAATCTGGACTAAAAATGTGTTTATTAATTCCATTGTTATTTCCTCTTTTAAAAAAAATTGTATTATAGAAACAACTTAAATTCTACTTTTTTATGATTTTAAGTTATTTAGGGTCATTTCTGTCAGTTCAAGGTTCATATTTAAAAACGTCGTATATCTCTTTGCGGTTTTAAATAAGGACGGAATAACCGAATTTGCCTTATCGGGATAGTCGTAATCAACATCAATTCGGATATTTTTTATGCCTATTGCGTGCATTAAATCTATCCACGCTTTTAAATTTTCTTCGTTATCGTTTACGTCTTTAATGCAGATGTATTTTGAAATAACTCTGTTTTGGGTTTTCGTAATTCCGCTGTTGTATTTTTTCAGGTTGTTGATAACATCGTCAAATTTATCAATTCTCTTAATTTGTTTGTATAACTCTCTGTCGGCGCAATCGGGCGAAACAATCAGTTCTGTCGTAATATCGCTTTTCAGAAGATTGTCAATAGCATCTGAAAACATAACGGCAGATGAATAAATCTGAAAAAATCCCGCCTGCATGTCTTTGAAAAATTCTATAACCTCAGGTAATTCTTTTAACAGGGCGGGTTCGCCTCCCGTAATAAAAACAACGGGATTTTGTGCAATCAAGCCGTCTTTTTTCAGACTTTCCAGAGTCGGTAAAACACTATAAGTGTCTGAGATTTTGATTTCGTCTGTAATCGGATTATTCTCGTCTTTCAGGTGTTTGTGAACGCAATAAATGCAATTTGCGTTGCAGTGAAGCCAATTTGAAATATAAAAGGTTTTGAGTTTTATTTCTTTTATTTGGGATAGGTCAAAATCTTTTTCGAGAGCGTAACAGTTCCTGCAAATTTCAGGCGCTTCGCCCGTTTTGAGTTGTTCGATAAAATCGGAATACTTTGATTTTATGATGTCAGAGGTGATGTTGTCTTTTCCGTAGCCCAAAATCAAGCCGTCAACATTTGTGCAGCAACTTGATACAAAGTGCTGATGAAAGTGGATAGTATTACAAAGATGTCTGCAGCCGTATGTCATTGTTTTCCCTTTGTTGATTTTTGCGGTAACAACACGTTTGATACTGCAAAAATTACTTAATGCCTTGTCTGCTTCGTCATTGCGAGCGAACAAAGTGAGCTTGGCAATCCTGACTTTAGAGGGGCTGCCGCGGGCAAAAGCCCTCGCAGTGACGTAAAGAATGTTTTTTTTGCGGTATTTACGGATAATTACCGATATTTATTATATCTTATCAAATAAAATTTTGTCTATTTTTATATATTGTTTTATAATTTAATAAAATAGAGAGAAGTTTTATGAAAGTTATCGGCAAACAAAAAAACAGCAGAATGTGTTACATCTGCGGAATGGATAACCCCGAGGGGTTAAAGGCTCAGTTTTACAACATGGAAGACGGAAGTGTTATGACAAAGTTCAGATACAAAGCCGAACACCAGAGTTTTCCGCAGAGAGTTCACGGCGGGCTTGTTTCAACAATGCTTGACGAACTTGCCTGCAGAGCCTATTGGGTAAAAGATGAAAATGTTCTCGGTGCCACAATGTCCATGGAAGTAAAGTTCAGAAAGCCCGTTCCCTATGACATCTGGCTTTTGGGCAAAGGACTTGTGGTTAATGATTTGTCAAAATTTTTCACCTCTGAAGTTATGCTTACGGACATGGATAATAATGTTCTTGCAAATGCTGTCGTAAAATATATTAAATTGCCGATTGAAAAAATCGCCGATGCCGATTATCACGAAGAAATGTGCTATCTGATAGAGGACGGTATTACCGAGTTGTAGTTGTAGTTTTGTGTGGTGAAAAATCTCATTAATTCGGGTATGCTTCGGTTAAAAGGAGATTTTATGATTGCCGAATTAAATGAAAAGAATTTTTTTGAAAATATTGCAAAAGGTTTGAAATTAGTGGAATTTTATGCCCCGTGGTGCAGTTATTGCGCTAAACAAAGGGCTGAATTAAACGATATGCAAAATGTTACCGTCTATGCCGTAAACGGTGAAACTTCACCATCTTTGGTGCATAAATACGGTATTCATGCCTTTCCGGCTTTTATCGTTTTTAAAGACGGAAAAGATGTTCATCAGTTTGCGGGTCTGCATAACAAATTTGATTTGATGAACCTGCTATCAAGGTATATGAATTAAAAAAATGTATATGGCTTTTATTTTATAAGTGCTTGCAAATAAGATTTTTTAAGTTAAAATAAAAATGTAAATGTTTTTACTTAACTTGAATTTTCAAGTTTCGGCGACTTGGCCAAGTGGTAAGGCAGAAGCCTGCAAAGCTTTTATCCCCCGGTTCGAATCCGGGAGTCGCCTTTTGCTTTATTTATCAAGTTGTTCAAAAATCTTTCTCAAAATACCTTTGTTTTCGGCTATCAGTTTTTCGCTTTCAGCCGTATCAAGATTGTATCTGATTTTTAAAATTGCCTGTTTTACCTTATAACCGTTTTGCAAAAGAACTTCCTTTGCCTTTTCTTCGGGTGCTCCCGTAATCATTGAAACAATTTTTGCGGCACGGATTTTTAATTTTTCATTGGTCGGTTTAACATCAATCATATAGTTTTTATAGACTTTTCCGATTTTAACCATTGATGCCGTTGTAAGCATATTTAAAATGAGTTTCTGTGCCGTTCCCGCCTTCATTCTCGTTGAACCCGATATGGCTTCGGCGCCCGTTTCTGCGCAGATAAAAATATCTGCAAAATCTTTTGTCAGAGCATTTTTATTTGATGTAACGGCAACAGTTTTACAGTTCTTTTCTTTTGCAAGTTTTAAAACCTCAACGACATAAGCCGCATTACCGCTTGCGGAAATCGCCGTAACGGTATCGTTTTCGGTTATGTTCAGCCGCTCAAAATCTTCACGGGCAAGTTCGGGTTTATCTTCGGCACCCTCGATTGCATGACGAAGCGCATAATTACCTCCTGCAATTACACCGACAACCATAGTTTCGGGAACGGAAAAGGTCGGTGGACATTCCGAAGCGTCTAAAACCCCCAGCCTGCCGCTTGTGCCTGCGCCAAAATATATCAGCCTGCCGCCCTTTTCAAAATTATCCGCAATTATATCAACGGCTTTCGCTATCTGAGGCAGGCATTTTTGCACCGCCTTGACGGCATTAAAATCTTCGTTGTTTATCATTTGCACAATGTCTGCCGTTGCTGAAATATCAATATTCGCCGTGTTCTGATTTAATTTTTCCGTATCCGAATTATACATTTATTCCCACACTTCCCTTATGCCGTCACCGATTGTTTTAAGATTTTCAAAAACAATAAATTCGTCCCTGTCAAAAAGAACCTCAAATTCGGGGGTGAACTGATAAAAAATCGCACCACTTCCCGACATTATTGAATTTGGCATACTTGTTTTAAAATTATTCAGTTCGGGATATTTGCTCCTCATGCCTTCTTCGAGGTCGTTGTGCATTAAATTTTCGTCAAAATTTCCGCAAACAATAAAAGGTACAAGTTTGTCCGTATAATTTGAAGTTTCATGTGCCAGTAAATCGTACTCCTGAAAGGCTTCTTTTGCACTGATTTTCAGGTATCTCGGTTTTACCACAGAAACGGGTTTTTCCAAAAACGGAATCGGGCGGATTTTTTCGCCTCTTGAAGTACAGATTGCGCAGCCGCCTTTAAGGCAAAAATTCAAATCCGAGCCTAATTGTGCGCAAATGTCATTTATTTGTTCTTCCGATAATACGTTGTCATATAATCTGTTAAGTGCATACAGCATTGCCGCACCATCAGTGCTTCCGCCTGCCATACCTGCCTGAACGGGTATATTCTTTTCAAGATAAACGGAAACTTTTGCGTTTTCAATTCCTGCCGTCTGCAAAAATTTTTCCGCCGCCTTCCAGACAAGATTACTGTTATCGTAAGGTATTTCCTCGGAAGTGCCCGATAATTCAATTTGTATTCCCTCTGCTTCATCAATCCGTACAGTTAAATAATCGTACAGGCTTATTGCGTGCATTATGCTTTTTAAATCGTGAAAGCCGTCCTCTCTTTTCCCGATAACATCAAGTGTAATATTGATTTTGGCAGGTGCCTGAACTTTTATCTCTTTCATAAATTTTCCTTTAATTTTTCGGACAAGTTGCCTATTTCCTCAATAGAAAGAGTTTCTCCTCTGACCGTTTCGGGTATATTTAAAGCCTCTAACGCTTTTTGTATTGTTTCTTTTGAAAAACCGCCGATTGACAGTGAATTTTTTAAATTCTTTCTCCTCGTTCCGAAACAAGCCTTTGCGGTTTTCTTGAAAAAAGAATAGTCTGAAAGTTCTAGCAACGGTGTTTTTCTGACTCTGAATTTTATAACGGCGGAATTAACTTTCGGGGCGGGAAAGAAAGATTTTGCTTTGACAAAACGTACCATTTCAACATCGGCATAAAATTGTGCCAAAATCGAAAGCAATCCGTATGCCTTTTGCTCTGATTTTTCATTTGCCGTAATTCTCTGCGCCGCTTCGTATTGTGTCATCATAACTATTTCGGATATGGAATTTCTGTTTCGGTTATCCGTATCGTCAACCTCGCCCAAAAGATGTGCGATAATCGGGCTTGTAATGTAATAAGGAATATTCGCTACGATTTTAATCTTCTCTCCGAATTGAGAAAGGTCTGTTTTTAAAATGTCGGCATGAACAATTTCCAGATTATCGGCTTTGATTTTTGACAATTCTCTTACCATATCCTCATCAAGTTCAATCGCTATAACATTTTTTGCATAATCAACAAGATGCTCCGTCACAAAGCCCAGACCTGCTCCGATTTCAACAACCGTATCATCTTCCTGTATATCTGCGGCTTCAATTATGTCGTCAATAACTTCTCCGTCAATAAGAAAATTTTGACCTAATCTCTTTTTCGCCCGATATTGTTTTGCTCTTTCAAAGTAATTCATAACATAAATAATAATACAAAATTTTTGAAACAAAAATAAAAAACTTTCGTCAAAAAACATGTAAGAAGAACGGAGTGTGAAATGGATAAAACAACTTGCCCGATAAACTACTGTGATAAGGATTTTAATAATGAAAACGACGAAAATGTTACAACGTTCAGTACAATTATTTATAAAGATGATGTGCTTCAGTCCTATCTGAAAGATATCGGCAGAATAAAACTTTTAAAAACAGAAGAAGAATTAGAGTTGGGAAGAAGAACAGCGCTCGGCGATACAGATGCAAAGAAAAAATTAATCCGCTCAAATTTGCGTTTGGTGGTCAGTATCGCCAAAAAATATACGGGACAGGGTGTATTGTTTTTGGATTTGGTGCAGGAAGGCTCTCTCGGATTAATCAGGGCCGCCGAAAGATTTGACTATAAAAAAGGTTTTAAATTCAGCACTTATGCAACCTGGTGGATTAAACAAACTATCGTCAGAACAATTGCCAATAACTCAAAAACCATAAGAATCCCCGTTCACATGGCTGAAAAAATACGAAAATTTAAAAAAATATCCGACAGCCTGACAAAAAAATTCGGCAGAGAACCAACCATCTCGGAAATAGCCGAAGCAATGCAGTTATCCGTTAAAAAGGTTCAAAATATTATCAGCGCTATCCAAAAAGACCCGATAAGTCTTGAAACACCCATAACGGAAAACTTAACCCTTTGCGACTATCTTGAGGACGAAAATTCAGAGTTCCCCGAAAAGAACGTTCAAAAATACTTCCTGAAAAAAGATGTTTGCAGATTACTGAACCAACTGAACGAAAAAGAAAAGAAAATTTTAACGGAACGCTTCGGAATAAACGGGAATTGCCCTAAAACCCTCGAACAACTAGGCAAAGAAATAGGCTTTTCCAAAGAAAGAATAAGACAAATCGAAGCCCTCGCCGTTTCAAAACTCAGAAGTTCAAAAAAAATTTCAGATATGATAGATTATCTGAATTAAATATTACAAAATGTTAACCCGAAAATCGTTGTAGAAACAGGGTTTTAAAATTTTTGGTAAAAATTATTTAAAAAGGCTGACAAAAAATTTTTTAATCGGGTGTTGAAATGGACGTAAAATGAAAAGGAGTTACGGAAATGACAGAGATTAATAACAATTTTCCGCATATAACGTCTAATAATATTTCAGCAAATTCAAATATAAAAAATACAAATATAAAACCTGAACATACAGAATATAACAATGCCAAAGAATTGTCGGCAGAAATGGGTGTACTCGGTAAATCACAGGTGGCACGCCCCGACAACATTCAGGCAGATATAGATTTTTGTCTCAAACAATCACCTGAATTTTTGAGCAAATGTGACAAGTTCTTTGAAGCATCTTTCAGTCAATTGGAAGCATCAGGAACAGAGTTTGCTTATGAAAAGGCTTGTTTGTTTACAAAAGAATTTGCAAACGAATTTGCGTAAAATTTTTAAAACTTAAATTATTCTTGAAACATGTTGGCATGATGTGCTAACATGTTTTTTGTTAGGAATAGAGGAATTTATTATGGCTGTTAAAAAACCGATTTTTGCCAAAGAACGTATCGTTTTGGCTCTTGATTTTGAATCTGTTGAAGAAGCAGAAAAATATGTTGTCTTATTAAAAGACTATGTGGGATATTTTAAAGTAGGTTTGCAACTCGCAATATCAGCGGGCATGCAAACTGTTGAAATGATAAAAAAACATGGCGGAAAAGTTTTCTTTGATGCCAAATTTAATGACATTCCAAACACTGTCGCAAAGGCTTCAGCCGCTTTATTGAAAAAAGGTGTAACATTCTTTGATGTCAATGCCGCAGGCGGTTCCAAAATGATGATGACAACCGCAAAATTATGCCGTGAAACTGCAAAAAGAATGCAGATTCAAAAACCGACAATTCTTGCCGTTACAACTTTATCCAGCCTCGGTCAAAAAACTCTTTCGGAAGAATTGGGTATCCAAAGTAACGTTGAGGATTACGGTATTCACTTTGCAAAAATTGCAAAAGAATGTGAATTGGACGGCGTTGTTGCATCTGCATCGGAAGCGGCAAAAATCAGAAAAGAAATCGGTGAAAATTTTCTCATAATGTGTCCCGCCGTCAGACCCTCATGGTCTGTCGTAAACGACCAGATAAGAGCCGTTTCACCCGCAGAAGCAATCAGAGCAGGTGTTGATTATATGATTATCGGCAGACCTATTACATCGCATGATAACCCCGTTGCCGCTGCAAAATTAATCATCAACGAAATTGAAGAAGCGGTTAGTCAGTGCAGACAACAAGTTAAAGAGGATTTTCTTAAATGATAATAGGTGCACCCTGCGAAATTAAGCCGGACGAAAGAAAAATTGCACTTACGCCGGCTTTGGTTCAGACTTTAACAAGTTTGGGGCATAAGGTTGTAGTGCAAAAAAATGCGGGCAAGTCTGCGGGATTTTATGACGAAGATTATAAAAAATACGGCGCTGAAATAGCCGAAACATCTGCCGATGTTTATTCTTCGGCTGACATAATCGTAAAAATCAACCCGCCTCTGTCTGATGAGTACGATTTGCTTAAAGAAGAACAAATTATTTTTGCCTTCTTCGATTTTTCCGACAAAAATAACCTTATGAATGTTATCACCGAAAAGAAAATAACAACGATAAGTTATTCAAAAATTCAAAACAAACAGGGCATTTTCCCGTTTATAAAGGCAAGTTCCGAGGTGGTCGGAAAAACCGTAATAAGAATCGCATCATCAATTGTCGAAAAATATTCGGGCGGTGCGCTTTTGGGCGGCACGACAGGTGTTGCTCCGCTTAAAGTTACCGTTATAGGCGCAGGCACTGTCGGTTTAAATGCGGCAAAAACTGCCGTTTCAATCGGTGCAGATGTTGCGCTTTTGGACGTTAATCCTCTCGCTCTCCGCAATATTGAAGTTTTGCCCGAAAGAAAAATTAAAACGTATTTCGCAAATCAGGAAAATATTTCAAAACTTTTGCCCGATACGGATATTTTAATCTGTGCCGTAAAAAAGCAGCATAAATATCAGCCCCCTGCGCTGACAGTTTCAGATGTCAAACTGCTCAAAAAAGGTGCTTTGATTATTGATACGGGCATTGTTTCGGGTAATGCCGCAGTAGAAACATTAGACAGGATTTTGCCCTGTGACAACCCGATATATGAAAATGACGGTATTTTGTATTACTGTTTCCCCGATATAGCATCTCTTGCCGCAAAAACAATTTCTATGGCAATTTCGGGAACTTTATCGGATTATCTTATTTCTGCCGTTTCTTATCCCGATATAATTGATGCGTTAAGAGAAAAAAGGGACATGATTTCCGGTGTTTTGACCTACAACGGAAATATCACAAACGAGGTTGTCGCCGATATCTTCGGAGAAACCGTTTATGAATTGTCCATGCTGACAGGATTTTAATTAAATATTTGCTTTTTGTTTTGAATATTCAACCAGACAAGTTGCGAGCTGGTCGGGACAACTTGTGCCTTTTCCGCCGCAGTCAATGCCTTTGAGTTTCGCAATGACATCTTCAATTTTCATGCCTTTTATAAGGCTCTTGATACCCTGAAGATTTCCGCCGCAGCCGCCTAAAAATTCCGCATCAACGACTACATCGTTATCAACTTGTACGTACATCATTTTGCAGCATGTACCCTGCGTTTTGTACTGAATTGTTTCCATCTTATTCTTCCTTATGTTTTGGGTATGCTTCGCAGCATAACTGGCAAGCATTAAATATCTTTGATACTTTTAAATTTTTTCTGAAACATCTGTACTTCGGCTGATTAATCAATTCTTTTAATGAGTGTTCTTTTAAAGAGCCCATATTAACCGATAAGCACGGATATAAGTTTCCCTCGGGATTGATAAAAATATTTGAATACGGGAAAAGACATGGTTTGTATAAATCTTTTACGTCGTCTTTTCCGTGTTTGAAAAGGTATTCCATTTGTTTTATGCAATCCTTGTCAGGTTTGAATTTCGGTGCCCAGCGAAGTTTTGTTTTTGAATGTTTTGATATTTTGAGTAATTCCGTATATACTTCCTTGAATTTTTCCAAATCAAAATACGGTTCAAAAGGATATTCCTGCAGATAAAATTCTTCGGAAAGTTCTTTACTCAAAGTCGGAAACTGTTTTAAATAATTGTTCCTTTTCAAAGCAATGGAAAAGAAATCAAATTCGTTTTCCGTACAAAATTCGTATAAAGAAATCAAATCTTCAAGATTATTTTCAAGAAGAATCGTTTTTATATCAATCAGTATTTTATGCTGATTTTTCATTTTGCTTTTGACCATTTTTAATTTATCGGCAGTTTTTTCAAAAGCACCGTCAAAATGTCTGTTTTCATCATGCTTTTTCCCGAAGCCGTCAAGAGAAACAGAGAGGCATAACAATTTATATTTAATAAAATCATCTACTAAATTTTCCTTTAAGAGCAGAGAATTTGTATATAAATTAACCCGTTTGGGTGTTCTTTCGGATGCCGCAAGGAATAACTCCCTGAAATCCTCTCTCATTAAAGGCTCTCCGCCAATTAAAGCAATAAAGGCATAAGACGGAATTTGCTTTATTATATCTTTCCATTCCTGCGTTGTTAATTCTTCTTTTTTTCGGTCTGCGCCCAAATAGCAGTATGGACAGCGTAAATTGCAATTATAGGTTATATCAAGATAATATCTTATCGGCAGTACGGCTTTGCCCAATTTATCATTATAAGACAACTGTGCATACAAATTTTTTACCGTATCAAAAATATAAGAATAATCGATTAACACTATAAACCTCTAAAAAAAATTATAGAATATAAGAATTTTTTGACAAGGTTTTAATATTTATTGTAAAATTTTGAAAAATACAAATATTGGTATGGTGATGTTAAATGTCCGGTAAGAAATTTTTATGTATTTTTATAATTTCAATATTATTACTTTTTGTTTTGGAAATTGTAAGTTTTGTTACTGAATCAATGATTTTTGTTTCAATGCGAAATGATTATAATAAAAAAATTGAAAATGAAAAAACAAAAGTTGACGAACATAACTATTGGCAGCCGGGGTATAGAATTTTAAAAGATTTTCCTATAAATGATTTCAGGCCATCGTCTTATAAAAATACTAAAAAGAACCCTATTTTATGGTTTGGTTGTTCGTTTGCTGATGGAGCAGGAATGGATGATAACAAAACACCTTGTTTTAAAATATCCGATTTAACCGGAAGAACTTGTATTAACAGAGCTCAGGGTGCAACCGGAACTCAATATATTTATAATCAGATTAAAAAAAATGATTTTAAAAAAATAGCTCCTGATGTTGATTTTATTTTTTATATTTTTATTCAAGATCATCTTCGTCGTTTGTATTTTTTTCAAATTCCCCTGACTTATTATTCGGAAGTAAGATATCAATATAAAAATCATGAACTTAAAGAAGTTCCTCGTTGGACAAAATATTTATATTCGTCATATTTAATCCAAAAACTTGCTATGATAAGAATAAAATATTGTTGGGATAAAGAATTTAAAAATTATTATTTATTTAATATTGTAATGAAAGAAACGGCAAAAGAATTTAAAAAAATATATCCAAATGCTAAATTTATCATGATAGAGTTTAATGAAAAAAGACAAACAGAATTTTTGCCGGAGGAAGAAATAAAAAAACTTAATTCTTACGGTATAGATGTAGTCAGATTAAGGGACTATATCGGTGATATTGATATTCATGATGATAAATACTGGTTTGAAGATGACTGTCATCCCAGAGAAGTCTTATGGGATATGTTATTACCGCAAATTGTAAAAAAATATAATATGTAAAAACAATGTATAAAAAATATTTTTCTCAGTATATATTTTTACAATTTCGAGTATATACTCAAGCTGAAAAGCATGCTGTTATTGAATTTTAAAGTTTACATTTTGTAACATACGTGAAATAAAAAGGCAATTA
>JAILHI010000098.1 GCA_024695865.1 Candidatus Gastranaerophilales bacterium | reverse complement strand
AGTTGTAATTATAACGGTTTTCAATTTGTTTCCCTCTTAAAAATTTCTTGTGTAAATTATACACTAAATATGAAAAAATTGCAAATTTATGGTAAGATAACAGACAATATTTGCGAGGTAAAAAAAATGTCCTATTGTAACTGGGGTAATACATCGAAAATTAATATAAAATATCATGATGAGGAATGGGGCGTTCCCGTTTTTGACGACAGAAAACAGTTTGAATATCTGATGCTGGAAGTTATGCAGTGCGGTCTTAATTGGAATATGATAATAAATAAGCGTGAAATTTTCCGCTCCTGTTTTGATAATTTTGAAGTCGATAAGATTGCGGAATATACCGAAAAAGATATTGAAAGAATTTTAAACTTTGAGGGAATGATTAAATCCCGAAGAAAAATCGAAGCCGTAATTCATAATGCAAAATCTTTTATAAAAATCAGGGAAGAATTTGGAAGTTTTTGTAATTATTTCTGGAAATTTTCTGACGGCAAGACAATTTTGTATGACAAACATGAACTTGGCTATATCCCCGTCAGTAACGGACTTTCTGATAAAATCAGCAAAGATTTGAAAAAGAGAGGTTTTAAGTTTTTGGGTACAATCACAATGTATTCACACATGCAGGCGGCAGGTATGATAAACGACCACGACAAAAACTGTATAAGATATAAATATATAAACTCAAACTATCCGACGGTAAACAAACGCAGATATCTTGAAAAAAATGTAACTTATTTCGGATAATTGTTATTTTTTTATCTTGTCTTTAATTAAGAATAAATTTGCCAGAATCGTACCCGATATTGAATGCCAAACGCATGAAACAGCGGAAATAATTGCAGCCTCGGGAATTAATGCAAAGTGTTTTGTTGCCAAAACTGTTGCAAGACCTGCGTTTTGCATGCCGACTTCTATTGATATGGTTCTTTTTTTAGGTTCGGGCATATTTGCAATTCTTCCTATTGTCCAGCCTGCAACATAACCGATAAAATTATGGCAGAAGGCGGCTATGAAAATAACTATGCCGGATTTTATAAAGGTGCTTCCAAAATGGGCAACAACACCGCCTACAATGCAGGCTAAACCGAGAACCGACAGTGCGGGCATAACCTTGCAGATTTCGGGAAATTTTTCATTGTTTCTGAAGAAATAATTTAAGATAACACCTGTTATTACGGGTAAAATCGTTACAATTAAAACGGATTGAAACATTCCGATTACATCAACGTTGACGGATTCTTTTGCAAGATAATATACAAGAGCAGGTGTCATAATCGGTGCAAGTAACGTTGATACGGCGGTCATTCCGACAGAAAAGGCAACATCACCTTTACACAAAAAGGACATTATGTTAGAGGAAACACCCCCCGGGCAGCAGCCGACCAAAATTAAGCCGATTGCGATTTCTTTGGGTAAATGCAGTATATGCACCAAACAGATTGCAATTACGGGCATAAAAAAGTATTGTGCAAAAGTACCTATCCCGATATCTAACGGTCTTTGCATAAGTATCTGAAAATCTTTCAGTGATAAAGTCATACCCATAGTCAGCATGATTATCCCTAATATCACTGTTTGTGTATTACCCTTTACCCACATAAAAATGTTCGGGAAGAAGTATGTAATAATTGCGACTATAATTATAAAAACAGATGTCTTTGACGATAAAAATTCACTGATTTTCTGTGCTGTTTTTAGCATAATGTTTTGACCTCTTTGGTAATTATATCAGAAGAATTGCAATAAAAAATACGCCCGGCGCGATTCGAACGCGCGACCCTCTGCTTAGAAGGCAGATGCTCTATCCAGCTGAGCTACGGACGCATACTTCCTGTTTGTTTTTATCCGCAAAATCTCTTTTAAGACTTTGTATCTATACTCTATCACGAAAATATTTTCTTGCAAATAGATTTTTTATTGTATATTTAATGTTTTATTTAACGCATTGATAATCTGTTGCGGTTTGCAGTTTTCTTTGCTTATGATTTTTGATATGTTTGTATCTTTAAAGATTTCTTTGAGTTTGTCTTTTTCAAGCATTGATAAAATTATTATCGGAAGTTTGTCGTATTTTTTGTATTTTCTGATTTTTTGAACAAATTCAAAGCCGTTCATATTCGGCATTTCATAATCGCTTATGATTAAGTCGTATTTACCGTTTTTAAGTTCGGTAAGTGCATCTTTAGCATTGTTTTTTGCAGTAACCTTAAAGCCGTTATCAGTAAGAATTTTTGAAAAATAGATGAGGGTTGTTCTCGAATCATCAACAAGCAAAACGTTTTTGGCTTTTAAATTTTGATACTTGTCATCGTCAGATTCTGCAAAGTAGCCTGACGGAATAGTCATGACAATTTCTGTTCCTTTGCCGTGCTGTGTATTAATTTTAATTTGTCCGTTCAAAGATGTAATTGTTGTGTAAACAATATCGAGCCCCATACCTCTGCCCGATAATTCCGTGATTTTTTCTTCTGTCGAAAAACCGGGCTTAAAAAGCATGTTCAGAAAATCCTGACGTTTTAACTTTTTAATTTCGCTGTTTCCGAGAAGTTTTTCTTTTAAGGCTTTTGCTTTAATCTTGTCAAAATTGATACCGCAGCCGTCGTCCGAGACAGAGATTATAAAATTTTCGCCCTGATTTTTTGCGGAAATAGTAATTTTTCCGAAAATGGGCTTGCCTAACTTCTTTCTGACCTCTGGAAGTTCAATTCCGTGGTCAACGGCATTTCTTAAAAGGTGGATAAGCGGGGTTTTGATTTCTTCAAGTATTTTCTTATCTACGCCCGTTTCGCTTCCTTTAATTTCCATTGATATTTCTTTGTTTACAAGTTTTGCAATGTCACGCACCATTCTCGGAAACATGTGCAGAATAACCCCGACGGGCAGTATTCTGATATTTTTTACCGTGGTCTGAATTTCGTTGATACAGTTTTTGACTTCTCTGTTTGTGATTTGTTCAACAGAGGGAATATCTTTCACCTGCTTTTCGGCTTTTTTGATGGTTTTTCCCAATTGTTGAATTTCTTTGAGAATATTTGCATTTGAGTCTGCCGAATTTTTATGCAGGCTGTTTGCAATTTTTTCAACCTCGTAAAATACCGATGCAAGTTGAAGCGCAGTGTTATATAAATTTATATATTCTTTTCTTGATTTTTTTGTAATGGTTTCGAGTTTTATTACGTTTTCATAGAGATTATCAAGTTTTATCGTGTCAATTCGCAGAGTTTTAATGGATTCCTGTCCCAAAATTTTTAAAATATCGGGCAAAATGTTTTGCACCTGTGCTTTTGTCGGGGCGGTGGCTTTTCTTGCGGAAGCCGCAGAGGTCGATAACATTTGTTCGATAATCGAAAGTCTTTGTTTTACAAAGAATAATTCGTCTTTTGCCTCGTTGTTATTATCTGCGATAATTTTTTTCAGAATTTTAACTGCGCCCGACAACGTGTTTACGATGTTGGAATTGATGTCCTTCGGTGTTTTTAACTTTATAAATACCGAATAAATAATCTTTGAAATTTCCACAACTTCTAAATCTTTTGAGTTTTCAAAAAGATTTTTCGTTTTTCTTGCAAGTTCTGCCGCAACGGATATATCTGTTTTTAAAAGGTTAATGTTTTTCAAAAAGTTGTTAAAAAATTCCTGGTCGAAAACGTTTTTATCATGTCCTGCCGTTTTGATATATTCGGCAATATTCAGTATGTTGTGTCTTATATCATCAATTATATTGTTTGCAGGTTCTGTTTGTTCTTTTTTTATTGCGGCGAGTAAATCTTCAATCTCGTGTGCCGTTTTTTGTATGTCGGGATACCCTGCAATTCCCGCAGCACCTTTGATTGAATGTGCATCACGCATTAATTTTGTGATAATTTCAATATCTTTTGTCTTTTTGTATAAATCAATTTGTTCCGCAAAATCTCTGATAATTTCTTCACATTCGATTTTAAATATATTTTTTGTATCTTCGGATTCGTGGTAAGAGTTATTCATGTTTCCCCGTTGTTATGCTTATTTTTTATCCGCAAAAATTTTTTTAATATAATTTATTTCATCATTTTTTGTTTTAAGATTGCCGTTGTTGATTTTTTCTCTTAAAACTGTTTTTTGGATTTCGGAATAGATTTTTCCCTGCGGTATGCCCAGATTTTGTAAATCTTTGCCGTCAAAGCAGACTTTTATATTTTTAATTTTATTAAACATTTTAATTATATTAATGTCAAACAAAACGGCATAATAAATGACTGATAAGTAATCCAGCCCCGAAAAATACTCATATACGGAATATTTGTCGGTATTGAGCAGGGGTCTTTTATAAAAGTTGTTTATTTCGGAAAACACTTTGATTTCTCTTGCCGTAAAATTAAACTTTTCGGGAACGGGATTATCGAGAAAAAACGGAATTAAATACAAGAGCCAGATATCATCATCGTCAACCTTAAAATCAAAAATTATGTTTCTGATATCTTCTCCGCTTATGTCAGTATTTAATTTCGGAACAAAGATTTTATAAAGTTTTTGTTTTGCAAAATCGTCAAAACAAGAGGCTTTGTTCAGCGAAAATAAATCTTTTAATTCTTTTTTAATTCTTGAAAGCGGTATGTTTTGAAGCGGGTTATCTAAATATTTTTTTTGCAGTTCAAGGGTTTTGTCTTCGGGTTTGAAATCTAACCTTTGCGCAAATTTAAGACATCGGATTAATCTCGACGGGTCGTCCGTGTAGGATTTATCGTGTAATACCTTTAACTGCTTTTTTTGTAAATCGTTAAGTCCGTTTGTATAGTCGATGATTTCAAAAAGGTCATCGCTGTTTAGCGATATTGCGATTGAATTTACCGTAAAATCCCTGCGTTTAATATCGTCTTTTAACGGGCAGCCGATTTCCGTTACAACGGGCAAATCACCCGATTTTTTATAAACCTCTTTTCTTGTTGAGGCAAAATCAATTTCCGTTCCGTTTTTAAAAACGACTTTTACCGTCGGAAGCATTTCGTGATAAATAATTTTTCTTGTTTTTACGTAGCAGTCAAGAATTTCAACAAAGTCTTTTGCCTTGCCCTCAACCGTAATATCAATGTCTTTAATCGGTTTTTTAAGTAAAATATCACGGACAATACCGCCGACAAGATAAATTCTGATGCCTGAAATTTGTGCGATTTTTATACATTCCGATATTGCGGCAAAGGCTTTTGTATTTAATTTGGACTTCAAATTGACTTTCATAGTTTTATTATTATAGCAAAATTAGGTATTTAGTGTCTTTTGAAAATAAATCCTCCTTTTGAACCTTAATATTTTGTAACAATATGCTAAAGTTTTTATACAAATGTGCCGATATAGAACATGTAGGATAACAGGATAAGTAAATGTTAGAAAATAATTTATCAAATTTCTTTAATAAACCGTTCGGTCTGAACGTAAAGGTTCCTACAAGAACACTTCAGCAGGCAAAGGAAACTGCGGTAAAAGCCGTTAACAGCCTTTGGGAACCTGTTGTTGATTATTTTGATAAAGCAGATAATGTTTTCAGCGGCAACGTTCAGGAAGAAATTGCCAAATATAACAGACAGGCTTATTCTCTCGGTGTGATTATGCGTGAAGGTCAGGATAAGCATACCTTTAAAATTAACGGTTAAAAAAGTTTTTATTTATTAAAAAGTCCGCTCACAAGGCGGACTTTTTTTTTGTATTTTTTGCAGAATGTAAAATGCGGGTTTGCTGCCTGCTTAAACATCCTGTTTTTTATTCTTCATTAAAAAAATCTTTAATATCTATCCCAAAATATTTTGCAATTATATATAACGTTTCTATGCTTGCTAAATTTTTTCCTCTTTCAATGCAGGAAATGTGTTCTCTGGACATATCAATCTTTTCGGCTAATTTTTCCTGAGAAAGCCCTTTTTCTAACCGTAATGCTTTAATTTTTCTGCCTATATTGTTTCTTATCTTTCGCATGCCCATACCAGCATTGTTTCATGTAATATAAATATTACCGTAATATTGATATTACAAAATATCTTAATAAATTTGTTAACACAACTATTTACAAAGAACAGTATTTGTTTTATAAATATATACAGAAATGCATCATATTTAACAAATAAAATTTCGTGGTTAGAATTTAAAATATTATCAAATTGGAAAACAGTCTGAAAATATTGTTTTTATATATCCGATTTTGACACACCTATATTTTATGATTATAAAAACGGTATTTTCAAAAAGAAAGGAACGAGTATGAAAAAATTATTAGGATTAGGTTTGGTGTTAGGCTGTATGTTTGCGGCAAATGCTTCAAATGCGGAAACATATTACACAATTAAGGATGTAAACAAGGCTATCGGCCCCAATACCCAAAGTGTTATCAATTACCGTAATATTTCTCAGCAGTATGTAAACGGCATAGGTATCAGACTTTTAAATGCAAACAAAATTGACAGACATATAGTCTTTGGAATCTCAACCCCTCTGAATTATACTATATGGGGTATAAAAGACGATGTTACGGATTCAAAAAGATACCTTTACCAGAACAGAAAAGTATTTATCAGCGTAGAATTGCTTAATCAGGCAACAAACGATGATGAAGTTGCTGCACTTGTTGCGCATGAAATTGCTCATTGTTTGCAGTCTTATACGGGCAAATTGAGAGGAAGTTTTCACGCTTTGGTATATACCTTTACCGCAAAGAAACAAAACTACAATGCCGACATAGCCGCAATCGATATGCTTGCAAAAGCAGGCTTTAACCCTGTCGGTCTTGTTACGATTTTAGACAAAACGGCAGGTCAATACAGATTTGATATCGGGGAAAATGCTTTGACAACAAAGCGTATTCGTAACGCAATCCAGTATATAGATGCTAACTATCCCGAATATTTCAAACCCTATATGCAAAATCCGTATTTCCAAAATGCCTTGTTGATAATTCAGCCCGAAGAAATTGACCATAACTTTAAGTATTATATAAATAAAGTTAAAAATGTAAAAATTAAGAAATAACGGTCTTTTACGGGAGTTTTAAAACTCCCGTTTTTTTTGCAGCAATTTTGCGGCGGGGTTCAACCAAACGGCGATTGTTATCCGTCATTACGAGGAGCATAAGCGACGAAGTAATCCCTGAAACTGCAAAAAATTGCCACGAAAATCAAAGATTTTCTCGCAAAGACGTAAACACCTGTCATTCTGAGGCAAAGCCGAAGAATCCAGCCGAACATATTCATATTATATTTGTGCAAACGCTGCGCTTTTTGACACCCTACCTACTTGGATTTTGTTTCACGGCTTCAAGTCGCTTATCCTTTAACGTTGGATTTGAATTTTCGGGCGCGTATAAGCCTTCATTTCGCTATCGGGCATCTTCTATGCCCTGCCACTCCATCGGCTTGATTGCTCTTACGGCTTTGCCTTACTTCGTTCGGACATCAGCCTGCCAAAAATTCAAAAAAAAGCCCTCTGAATGAGGGCTGATAATTTGTTTAGAGAGTTGAGAGTTTTTTTTTTTTATTTTATTTTTAAATCTTGTTTATTAGTTGAAAATCTTGAAAGAAGTTTTGATGTTGTTATCAACTAATTTTTGAATTTCTTCTTTTTCTGCGTTTACTGCTTGGTGTTCAGTTTCTGCTAAATTCTTT
>JAILHI010000094.1 GCA_024695865.1 Candidatus Gastranaerophilales bacterium | reverse complement strand
AAAAACTTTGTCTGGTAAAAATTTTTCAGGAAGTATTATCTCTTTATTTTCATAACAATTAAAATATTTTTCTACAATATTACCATCATAAATATCTCTAATATTATCAGAAACATGAATTTTAAAATTAGTGTCAATAGTTATAAAACCTTTATCAAAGGCTTTATCGTGTAATGCATTTAGACATAATCCATTACGAGGATTCGTTTTTTCGTCATCTGTACTTTTATTCCATGGTTTTATATGACTTGCAATAAGTAATTGGGGGGTTGCAAGACCAGTAATGCAACAATGATTATTGTATGATGCTAATATTGCCTCTCTATAAAAATTTTGATTTATCCTTGCTTTTGATAAAACTAACTTTTCTTTACCTTTAGGAATTTTTCCTTGCAGTTTAAATGTTTCATTATTCTTATTATCATTAATAAAATTTTTCTTTAATAATTCACTTTGATATGATAATTCACTCCAATTATTATTGAATTCATTCCAAATTTCTTCATCTAATTTACTACCATTAGTTAAACCTGAAATATTTTTATTTTTTAATACTGGATCAAAACGACCAAAGTTACCAATTTTCATATTTACAGCACTTGGTGTTCTTTTTATAATATTTGCAATTTCTATAATTTTAGGATGTGTTTTTGACGATTTATTAAAAGGAATTTTACAATACAAATCAAAAACAATAATTTCTTCTTCTCTTGTCCATAATCTGTTTTTGTTCATCTTTAACCTATAAATTAAAAATTTTACTTTAAAATAAAAATCTTAATACTTTCCAACCCTGTTTATTTAAGATTTCATTGACGGTTTTATCCCTTTGAATATTGCCTTCAATCTTTTTTATCCAAAACTCTTTATTTGATTTTATATCATTTTTTCTGATTTGCCAATTATATCCATGCCAAAATTCACTATCGCAAAATATTGCTATTTTGTATTTTAACAAAACAATATCGGGTTTACCTTCAAGTTTTGAATAATTTTTTCTGTAACGATATCCTTTTTGCCAAAGAGCAGACCTTAACATAATTTCAATTTGACTGTCTTTATTTTTGACAGCCTGCATATTTTTATGCCGTTGCTCTTTTGTGAGTTTATCCATGTAATAATTATACATCAATCATTATAAAAATTATCAAATTAGTGCTTTTTGACATTCTTTAAAAATTAAACAAAATTAAAAAGACTTCTTACGAAGTCTTTTTAATGGCGCGCCCGGAGGGATTCGAACCCCCGACCTTTTGGTTCGTAGCCAAACGCTCTATCCAGCTGGGCTACGGGCGCATTTCCATCTTCACCTTTATGCTATCAAGAACAAGTTTTATTTTCAAGTTTTATTATCATTTACCCTCAACAAAACCCGTCGAAAAACGCACCTGCAAAGCCTCCATCAGTCAAAATGCAACCGTTTGTTATCGTAATTGCTGTACCAGAAACTGTAATTTGAAAGCAGCATTATCATGTGGTTATCAACGCCGTATTCAATTCTGAAAATTCTGTCCCAATAAACGAAAAACAGATACGTCCAAAAGCCGTTATCAAGCACCCTGTTTACCAAAAAGAACGTTTTTGTCCAGATATTTCTTTTGTCATTGATTTTTGCCAATTCCGTATTGAACATATCAATATAATCTTTTTTTATCATTTCAAAAAACGGCTTTTTTAGTCTGAACTCGATTTTTTTCCACCACCAGAACATTGAACGGACTTTATAATTAATAAAGTTATACTTCATTTCCTCGTAATAGCCCTGTTTTACAAGATTTTCTTTTATACTTGCAAAAATTTTGAGATAGTCAAAAAAAGTTTCGTCACATCTTGCCGTAACAGCCTGTTTGCGATTTACTCGGTAATAAATCAGGCACTCGTCCAAGACCGTTATTTTTTCGGCTTTCATAATGGCATCAAAGGAAAAAACGTTGTCCTCAAAGAACATTCCCCCGGGGAATTTAACGTCTTTGTCTATCAGAAAAGATTTTTTATAAATTTTATCCCACGGAACATTGCTTTGGGAATAGACTTCCTCTTTGATATCCCGCCATGTAAAACTTTCTTTCAGATACTTTTCGGGCAAGCGGTGAAAGTTCGCATAACCGTGTTTGTAATTGACCTTGCCTGTAAAATGGTCAAAAGGCGCCCAGCGGCAAATCGTCATATCGGCATTATCCGCAACGATTTTGTTGTACATCTTTTCAACAAACTCGGGAGCCGTTTTGTCATCACCGTCAACAAACATAATATATTCGCCTTTGGCATGCTCAACACCGATATTTCTCGCTATTCCCTGTTTTAAATTTTCATCAAGTTCAATAATCGAAATTCTGCCGTCTTTTGCCATAAATTCTTTGACCTTTTCAACGGTCTTGTCCTCTGATTTATTATCCACAACGATAATTTCAAAATCGTCAAAGGTTTGTTTCAAAAGGCTGCCGATACTGTCTTTTAAAAACTTTTCACAATTATATGTCGGAATAATTACTGATACTTTCATTTTTTTCCTGTCTGTTCTTCCTGCTATTCGTATCTTAACGCATCAATCGGATTAAGCAGAGATGCCTTATATGCGGGATAATAACCAAAGGCAATGCCGACAAAAGCCGAAAAGCCAAGTGCCAAAACGATTGAGCCTACCGTTATCACAGACGAAACCTCGTCCGAGAAAAACTTAATTGATTCCGCCCCCACAACACCGACGATAATGCCGATAAAACCTCCTATCATCGAGAGCAAAAACGACTCCAGCAAAAATTGCAGTCTTATGTCCTGAACATTTGCACCTATCGCCATTCTGATACCGATTTCTTTCGTTCTTTCCGTAACCGAAACAAGCATTATATTCATAATGCCTATACCGCCGACAAGCAGTGATACCGAAGCAATCGAAGCAAGCAGTATCGAGAAAACCTGTACGGTTGACTGCATTCTTTCCTGAAATTCGGCGGAATTTCTGATTTCAAAGTCTTTTTCCTGATTTTTTCCGATATGATGTCTTGCCATTAAAATGGAATTAACTTCACTTTCAAGCGCCGAAAGGGTATCCGAATCCTCACCTTTAATCAAAATCTGATTAACTGTTCCGGGGAAACTCGTTCCGAAAACTTTTCTCTGTGCGGTTGTAATCGGAATCAAAACTATATCGTCCTGGTCGAAAGGCCCCATCTGCCCTTTTGATTTCAAGACACCGATTACCTTAAAAGGTATATTTCCGACTCTCATAACACGACCTACGGGGTCAATATCGCCAAAAAGTTCTGATGCAACCGTAGCGCCGATTATGGCAACTTTTGAATAGTTTCTGCTGTCCTCGTTGCTAAAAGTTCTGCCGTTTACAATCTCATAATTTTTTACGTACAAGTATGACTTTGACACCCCGTAAACTGTTGACGACCAGTTTTGATTGCCGTACATAAGTTGTTTGTTTTCCGAGGTCAGAACAGCGACAGCATCGATATTATCTGCCGTTTTTTCGATTTCCTGTGCATCTTTTACGGTCAAAGACGGCCTTGTTCCAAAGCCCTGACGAACTCCGCCCGCTTTTGCGGAAGCGGAACGAACGGTTAAAATATTTGAACCCATTGATTCCATATTAGCCTGAACTTTTTGGCTTGCGCCCGTACCTATTCCGAGCATTATAATTACGGCACTGACACCTATAATTATGCCCAAACTCGTCAATGCCGAGCGCATCTTGTTGATTTTCAGCGATTTTATTGCCATTTTAAATGTTGATTTAAAATCTATCATTTTTAACCTTTACGATATCACTTTCAATTTGTCCGTCACGGAACTTAACCACACGTTTACAGTATTCTGCAATATCGGGTTCATGCGTAACCAAAACAATGGTCTTGTTATGTTTTTCGTTCAAATCGACAAAAAATTCCATTACTTCGATACTCGTTTTTGTATCGAGGTTTCCTGTCGGCTCGTCTGCAAGGATAATCGGGGCATCGTTGACTATTGCTCTTGCAATAGCCACTCTTTGCTGCTGCCCGCCCGACATCTGATTGGGCATGTGGCTTTCTCTTTTTTCAAGTCCGACAATTTTTAATGCACGTTTTGCCCGTTCAATTCTTTCGCTTTCCTTTATTCCCGCATAAATCATCGGTAACTGAACGTTTTCCAGCGCCGTTGTTCTTGATATGAGATTAAAACCCTGAAAAACAAAACCGAGTTTTTTGTTTCTTATATTGGCAAGTTCGTCCGAAGTCATTGTGCTGACGTCTATTCCGTCCAGAAAATATTGTCCTGACGTTGGCTTATCAAGACAGCCTATCATATTCATCAGAGTAGATTTTCCCGAACCCGAAGCGCCCATAATCGCCACAAATTCGCCTTCCTCAACGGTTAACGACACGTTATTTAAGGCGTTAAATGATGTATCTCCCGTCTGGTAAGTTTTTATTAAATTTTTTACCTCAATGACTTTTCTCATAGTTAAAACATTCTCGGCGGGCCTGCCTGTTTCTTTTTGGTTTTCTTGGAAGCAACCAGAACCTTCATGCCCTCTTTAAGTTTATCGGATTCGACTTCGGTATAATCACCGTCTTTAAGACCGATTTTAACCGTAATTCTTTCGGGTTTTTTATTATCGTTTAAAATCCAGACACCGTGTTCATGGAATTTTTCGGTTACGTTTTCGGGAACGTATTTGAGCGCCATATTCGGAACACAAAGAACATCTTCTTTGTTCTGTGTGATAATGGTAACATTTGCGTTCATTCCGGGTTTTAAAATCTCTTCATCATTGTTGACGGCAACAATAACGGTATAGGTAGTAACGTTTGAAACGGTTGTAGGATTAAGTCTGATTTGAGAAACATAACCCTCAAAGGTTTCATCGGGATAGCCGTCAAGTGTATATTCCGCTTTTTGACCCTCGTGAATTTTTCCGATATCGGCTTCCGAAACGCTGACTTCAATCTGCATTTTCGTCAAATCTTCGGCAACAACGAATAATTCGGGAGTCTGAAAACTTGCCGCAACCGTCTGACCGACATCAACGGCTCTTGAAACAACCACCCCGTCAACAGGTGATATAATTTTTGTATAATTCAGGTTTGTTTCTGCAGTTTCAAGATTAGCCTTTGCCTGACTTATTATTGCCTGTGTACCTGCAAGTTCCGAACGACTTGCCATATAATTTGAATATGCTAATTCCGTTTCGTCTTTTGAAACGTAATGTTTTTTATAAAGTCTTGAAAATCTTTCGTAATTGGCTTTTTTATAGTTTACCTGTGCCAAAACTTTATGATAATTTGCAGTTGCATTATTCAAATCCGCTCTTGCTTTATCAACCGATGCCTGAAAAAGAGCGGGGTCAATTTCCGCAAGCAGTTGACCTTTCTTTACTTTGGAATTGTAGTCAACATACAATTTATAAATTCTGCCCGAAACCTGAGAACCTATATTAACGGACTGAACAGGGTTAACCGTTCCCGATGCCTCTACCGTCTGGCTCAACGAGTGTTTAACAATCTCTGCCGTTTGTATCGGCTGACTGTTTTTCTTCTTAGGAATAAAGAAGATCAAACCTATAACAACTATTAATACAATCGCAAAAAATATTTTTTTATTCATTATCTTAATCCTATTGATCTGTTCAGCAACGCTAATACCTGATTATATTGGCAGACGACATCGACATATTCGAGTTGGGCTTTATAGTATTCATTGGCTGCTTTCTGAAGTTCTATAAAATTACCTGTTCCTTCCGTATAACGACCGTCTGCAAGTTGAAGATATTCAAGAGAGCGTTCTATCTGGTCTAATTTAATATTTATTTCGTTCGGGAATTTTTTCATCCACGCAACTTTATCCCTGACGTCCCATTCATTATCAATCAGATAAGTTTCCGTATCATTTTTAGCCATTTCAAGATTTGCTTTTGCTTCTTCAAGTTTGGTTTTCATATACATTGCATTTATGTTGCCAAAACCGAGTCTGACTCCTGCATTAAAACCGTTTGAAACAAGAACATTAGTATTTCTGAGAGTATAGCCGAGATTAAGATCCAAATCGGGATTGTACATTCTTCTGACACCCTTAACATTTTCTTCGGCAGCCTGTTCAATTAATTTTATACCCAAAAGATAAGGATTCTTTTCCCTTGATTCATTAATATACCAGTCAACATCGTGAGGAAGCGTAAGAAAATCGTCTTTTGTATTCGCCAAAACGTTTGCTTTTTGAATACCCTGAGTTAAAACCGTATGAAAATCAGCATTATCAAGTGATTTTGACAAATTTGTTTCATACTTGTAATCCAGAAGTATATTAAAAGTTTCTGTCGGTGCAAGTTTGTATTGTTCGGGGCAATTCGCCCAGTACATCAAGTTCTTCAGTACCATAATTTCTGTATAGTAGTCACTTGCCGCTTCTGCAAGGGCAAACTTTGCGTTATTCAGTGCAACTTCGGCATCAACAACATCGATTCTCGATTTTAACCCCTCGTCAAAAAGAGCCTTTGCTCTGTCATGCTGTAATTGTTGAATAGCAGTGTTTCTTTGGTTAATAAGCAATTTTGCCCACAAATTCAGACATCTGTAATATGACATTTTAACTTCATAAGCAGTATTTACATAAGCGTATTCAAGCGATAATTCTGCCGCACGCTTATTATATTTGTTTGCATTCAAGGTGGCATTCATTTTGCCGAAATCCCATATTTTTTGGCTTAAATCAACACTTACCCCATGGTAATTTTTTGATCTGTCCCAATTTTCTCCGTTTTGCTGAATATAATAACCTGTATTTGCAGATAACGAGGGAAAATATACGGATTTTGTCTGCCCGATTTTGCTTTTTGCCGCAAGTACGTTATTTTGAGCCTTTTTAATATGAGGACTGTTTTCAAAAGCATAATTAATACAATCTTCAAGTGTAATTGTATCCCCGGGATTAAGCGTGTTTAAATCCTGTATGGCAAAAGCCGCACCGATATTGAAAACAAAAACAAATAAACCAAACAATATATATTTTTTTAACACCAAAGACACCTTTTAATCGTACGAACAATAGTATTATAATATAAGGTTCAGAATTTTATTATTAAATGTTAAGTATCTATACAAAAATATAGTTACCTTCATACTTAATATAACGAACAAATACAAAAAATGTTCATTTTATGAACAAAAAATGCTTCGGCTTATTTTGTTTTTTTATTTTTTACAGTATTCGCACTTGCAACAAACTTTTCCTGAACGTTACCGAACATATACCACTTATACACAAACTTTTCATCACCGCCGAGGCTGCCCGTTTCTTTGGTACCGTTACTCATACTGAAAAACGCCTCGAGTGCTGCAATATGGACCACAAACATCGGATTTTCGGGATTTCTGTAGTCTAATGTCAGGGACAGCCCACGATATTTCATTAGATTAAAGTTCGCAGCATCATCAAATGATGATGCATTTGACTTTTCTTTCAAAATGAAATTTCTTAAGGATGCCTCTAAGGATGCCAATTCGTCAGAAGTTATACTCATGTCCTTTATATTATGCCCGTTTTTGTAAAATTTTAAACCCCGTTTATTTTATGATGATTTTTGTGCTATTATTTTCTTGAACAATAAGGAACATACAAATGACAAATATTAATGATTTACCAACGGTATATAACCCCACAGAAACGGAAGATAAGATATATAAATTCTGGGAAGAAAAAGACTGCTTTAAGGCCGACGAGACATCAGACAAAAAGCCTTATTCAATTGTCATTCCTCCTCCGAATGTCACAGGAGTATTGCATATCGGTCACGCCTTAGATAACACATTGCAGGATATTTTAATCCGTTATCACAGAATGTCGGGTTATGAAGCGCTTTGGGTTCCCGGCACCGACCATGCCGGCATTGCAACACAAAACGTTGTTGAAAAGAAACTCAGAGAAGAAGGTAAATCACGTCATGATTTAGGTCGTGAAAAATTCCTTGAAATAACATGGCAATGGGCAAACGAACATAAGGGAGCCATTCTTGACCAATTTAAACGTCTCGGCGTTTCCTTTGACAGAAGCCGTCAGAGATTTACTCTTGATGAAGGCTGTTCTGCCGCAGTAAAAGAAGCCTTTGTAACTCTCTACGAAAGAGATTTGATTTATAAGGGTGCTTATATCGTTAACTGGTGTCCCCGCTGCCAGAGTGCTATTTCCGACATCGAAACGGAATACGAAACCGAACAGGGACATCTTTGGGAAATTCAGTACCACTTAAAAGACGAACCGGGGGCTATTGTCGTTGCAACGACAAGACCTGAAACAATTTACGGCGACGTTGCAATTGCAGTTCACCCGAACGACTACAAATACAAAGATTTAATCGGGAAAACGGTTTGTATGCCGATTACGGGCAAAGAAATACCGATTATTGCCGATGAATACGTTGATAAGTCTTTCGGTACGGGTGCCGTAAAAATCACTCCCGCTCACGACCCGAACGATTACGAAGTCGGAAAAAGACACAATTTAAAACCCGTTTGGGTAATCGACGAAAAAGGCTGTATGAAAGCCTGCGATGATGTTCCTGCGGAATTACACGGCATGGACAGATACGAAGCCCGTCAAAAAACTCTCGATTGGCTCAACATGAACGGTTTATTATTGAGAACTTTAGACCACGAACACAACGTAGGCAAATGCCAGCGCTGTAACACGACAATAGAACCGCTTTTGTCGGAACAATGGTTTGTAAGAACCAGCAAAATCGCAAAAGCGGGCATTGAAGCCGTTGAAAAAGGCGATTTAAAATTCGTTCCCGAAAGATGGACGAAAAACTTCCTCGGCTGGATGAGCGAAATGCGTGACTGGTGTATTTCCCGTCAGTTATGGTGGGGACATCAAATTCCCGCTTACTACAACAACGAAACGGGCGAAATGGTTGTGGCAAAAGAAAACCCCGACCCGTCAAAATACACACAGGAAACAGACGTTCTTGATACGTGGTTCTCATCGGGCTTGTGGCCGTTTGAAACAATGGGCTGGCCAAACACCAATGCTCCCGATTTCAAAAAATTCTACCCGACAAGCGTTCTTGTAACTGCTTTTGATATCATTTTCTTCTGGGTTGCAAGAATGGTTATGATGGGCTGCGAATTAACGGGACAGGTACCTTTCCCGACCGTTTATATCCACGGTCTTATCCGTGACGAACACGGTCAAAAAATGTCAAAATCAAAGGGCAACACGATTGACCCCGTTTTACTGATTGACAAATACGGCTGTGATGCAATGAGATTTACGCTGACATCACTTTGCACATACGGCGGTCAGGACATCAAAATCAGCGAAGAACGTTTTGAATACGGCAGAAACTTTGCAAACAAAATCTGGAACGCATCAAGATTTGTTCTTATGAATATTGACGGTGTGGACGATAAACCGATTGAATTTGAAAAACTGACGATAATTGACAAATGGATTTTGCACGAACTCAATCAGACGGCAAAAACTATTAACGAACAAATTCAGTCCTACCGTATCGGCGAATACGCCCAGACGATTTACGACTTCTTCAGAAGCACCTATTGTGACAAGTACGTTGAAATCGCAAAAATTCAACTTGCAGACGAAAGCCTTAAAGCAAACACTCAGAGAGTTCTTTTGTATGTAACAGATGCGGTAATGAGATTGTTACACCCTGTTATGCCGCATATTACGGAGCAGATAAGACAACTTCTGCCTGCAAAATTTGACACTGAAACGATTATGAAGGCTCACTTCCCCGTCTTCAGCGAAAAATTTGTATTTGCAGACGAGGCAGAACAGGCTGACACGGTATTTGAAACGGTTAAATCACTCAGAAACGTAAGACAGAGTTTCGGTGTTCCCGTAAAATCACCTGTTGATGTTAAAATATCGGCAGACGAACACCAGACGGAAATCTTTAAAAAGGCTGAACCTTATATCAAACGTCTTGCAAGAGTAGAAAATATCGAATACATTGACGATAAAACCGTTGTAAAACAGGCAGGCTCGGCAGCCGTCGGCAACGCAAAACTCAGCGTTCCGCTTGCGGGCTTAATCGATATCGATATGGAAATTGCACGTCAGAACAAAAAACTTGAAAAACTTGTAAAAGAAAAATCATCACTTGAGGGCAGAATGAACAATAAAAACTTTGTCGAACATGCTCCAAAAGAAGTTCTTGAACAGACAAAGGCAAGAATTGACGAACTGATTGTTGAGGAAAATACGGTTAACGATTTGATTAAATCGTTAAAAGCATAGGCTTTTACATGGATTGCCACGCCTACGGCTCGCAATGACGATATTGTTTTTAAAAATTTTTGCAGGTGTAATATTGCACCTGCAAAATGATGTTTTAATAAATTATCAAAAGATTATTTTAGGTTGATAAATTGTTGTATGTTGTCATTCCGAGGCAAATGCCGAGGAATCCAGCTGATATATGTTTCAAAAAAAGCAAAAAGGTTGGATTCTTCGCTGACGCTCAGAATGACAAATAAAAAATATAGTTTTGTAAGAAACAGAAGAAAATAACGACAAAGAAATTCCTAAAACTGCGCCAACACGGTGCTTCCTCTCGCAAAAAATTACATTAAAAAATCGGAATGACAGGATTTGAACCTGCGACCCCCGCGACCCGAACACGGTGCGCTACCAAACTGCGCTACATTCCGATTTTTAGATTATTTACTTATTTTGGGACTTTGCGCAGTTTGGTTTTAATTGGTAACGGCTCCGTTACACTCGCCTTGTGCGCTACATTCCGATTTTTAATATTCTTATGAAACAATCTTACCCCAAAAGTCTAAAAAATCAAACAATTTTTTGCATAAAAAAAAGAGGCATCGCCCCTTTTCTTATTTTTTAAAATCTTTTTATTATGCAAATGACGAGAACGTGCAACCCGTATCACTCGAAGATGATGCAAGAGAACCTGCCGATTCACCGCCAAATGCCAAAGAGCCTGCGCTTTCACCACCGAATGCCAACGAACCTGCACTTTCACCCATAAACGCCAAACTTCCTGCCGTTTCGCCGTTTACAAATGCCAAAGAGCCTGCCGATTCACCACCAAATGCCAGACTTCCAGCCGTTTCCGAATTATTAAAGAAATTATTGTTATTGCTTCTGTTTGAACTCGTTGAATGATTTCTGCCCGAGCCCATTGATAAATGTCCAAATGATAAACCTAAACCCATACTCTATACCCTCTAAATAATATACAAATCTCTCTCAACATCTCGTTTGTATATCCTTACTTATATAAAAACATTTAGGGTATGCTCAATTTCAGAACAAAGAAAAATTGTTACATTACTTAATATCAAAAATTCATACAAATGACTTATTTAGTTTGAAAAAACCGATAAAATCAATTATAATATATTTTACAGTTGGAGAGGTGTTATGGCGCAAAAATTATTTGAATCATTTTTGGATAAAATATCAGGTTTTCCGTTTTGGGTTAAAGAAGTTGTTTACATAAAACTCAGAGAAGAATTTGAAAGCGCAAGTTTATCCGAAGCGGACTTGCTGACACCTCTTGAAGAAGCCTTTCAGGCTTACGTTCCGCTGATTACCTATGCGGGCAAAGAAGAATTAAATTCAAGAAAAAATGATGAAGACGATGCCGTTTACAGATTTTTGCAGTTTATGGAAGAAGAAGCGTCTGTTGCGGAAATTACACTCAGAAACTTCTGGTCGCTTGAAAAAACCGCAAGATTGGTCGTATATTGCGCTCAAAAACAATACATCAACAGACCCACCTCGAAAAAAGTTGAAGCAACCGCCCTCTTTATCGCAGGTCGTATCAAAATCGGCGAATACTTTAAGAGAATCGGTAAAATTACCGTTGACCAACTTGATACCGCTATAAGAAAACAAAAAGAACTTGAAAAACAGGGCAAGCCTACCCAGTTTGCCGAAGTCATGATTTCTCTGGGTTACGTTACGGAAAGAGAAACAAAAGCCGTCATTTACATCAAAGAAGAATGTAAAAAAAGATTTATCTTCAACGCAAACATTCTCGGCAAAAGTTCAATGTCCGCCCCCGCCAAAACAATTCAACTTAATTCCGAATTTGAAAATAACACTACGGGCAAAAACGCAGACAAAAATTCTTCTCAATTAATCCTTTTAAGACAGGAAATTTACGAACTTCAAAACAAATTGAGAGATATTGCAAACATCGTAAAGAGATAAAATGCTGCCAAAATACGCCCTCTTAACAAGAAATATCCGTTGTGAACTTTTTGAAGAAGAACATTTCGGACTTATTTACGCCTTTGATAAAAACAAAAAAACAGTTAACAAAATCGGTAACGACAACGGTTACGGTTTCTGCATGCGTTCCTGCATGAAACCTCTGCAATTCGCCGCCGTTTCCGAGATTATCAAGGAATTTGGTTTAACAGATGAAGAAATTGCGGTAGCCTGCGCCTCACACACGGGCGAAAAAGAGCATTGCGATGCCGTTTTATCCATACTGAAAAAATGCGGATTGACGGAAAAAGACCTGCTCTGTCCGCCTCTTGAACCTTTAAGCAAAACCGCCTGCGCCGGCCTTATAAAAAATGACCTCTCACCGAGCGCAATACATAACAACTGCTCGGGAAAACATGCCGCAATTCTCGCATATTGCATGCTGGCAGGTTATCCGATAAAGGATTACAATTCGGTTTCTCACCCCGTTCAGAAAAAAATTCTGAATTTTGTTGCAAAAAACTGCGAAATTGAATTAAAAGACTGCATAATTGCAAAAGACGGCTGCACCCTGCCTGTTTTATCAATGCCGCTAGAAAACTTTGCCAAAGGCTTTTTAAACATCTTTACGGACAACAAATACGACAAAATCAGACAGGCAATCATAAACAATCCTTATCTTTATGGCGGCAGAGGAAGATTAGATTCTGAAATTGTTGCCGCAGCAAAAGGACGATTAATAGCAAAAGTCGGAGCGGGAAATTTATGCTGTATCGTTGATATGGCGGAAAACAAATCTTTCATAATCAAAATGGCTGACGGTGATAATTTTCACAGAGCGCTTGCCGCTGTTGAATTTCTGAACAGGCTTAATTATTTTTCAAAAGAGGAATTTTCCCGTTTATCCGCTCTTTATTCACCGCTTCTGACCGATGAAAATGGTGAAATTGTAGGAAAAACCGAATTTTGTTTTTAGTTTTTGTTTTATTTGCAAAAATCTCAAAACGTGATAAAATGGATAAACAGGTGAAATTATGTATTTAAACGGAGAAAAAATAAAAAGTCTTTCCTGTTTCAAACAAAAGCATCTTCTGCAAAGTTTGAAATAGTATTTTTTATTGATTTTTTATTTTGCCATTTTAAAACTGATGTGTAAAGGAGATACAATGCACCAATTAGAAGATATTCAGTACAATATTAAAGAAAAAGAAAAAATGCATATTATTATGGATTACGAGGGCGTTATATCTTCCCTGAACAGTTCTTACAGCACGGAATTGTTCAATCCTTTATACAAAAGAATTTTTGAAAATTTTGCGAAAAAAGAATTTATCAATTTTACCGTATTGATAAACAAAAAAGACAAAAAATTCAAACCCAAATCCATCTATAAAAACACAAATCTGTTGTATGCCGATATCGCAGAATTTAAAGAAACTCTTGAAACGCTGATTACAGAAAACGAATTTCAGCCGATATATTTCGGTTACGAAAAAGAAATCGTAAAATTTTTCAAAAAAAATAAACTTTTTTCGGTCGGAATAGGTGTTGATGAAAAGGCTAAAAAATCTTATGCCGTATCTTTATCCAAAGACGGCTTTATAAAATTTTTGACGGAAACAAATAACGTTTATTTATAATAGTTAAAAAAATATTAAAAAAATTTGAGAATAGTCTGCTTTTTAATATAATATTAAAGAGAGGATATTATAATGAGCAAACACAAACATCATCATTCAGAAAACAGCAATACAAACAATCCGTTTTCAAATGAAAACGGGTCTGAAACAATTGAAGATATAGAAAAATCAATAGAAAATATTGAAAACACTTCATCAAACGAAGAAGAAGATGAAGTGATTTATGTTGACAACAATGAAGAACCTGAAACGCAGGAAGAAACAGCAGAAGAAACACAGGAAAAACCCGTTTCCGAAAACACCGATGAACAAAAGAATACCGAAGAAAAAAAAGGCGGAATTTTAAACGGTTTGTTCGGTAAGAAATCCGATGAAGAAGCAAAAAAACTAAAAGAAGCCTATGACACGCTTAACAACCAGTATTTAAGACTTGCCGCCGACTTTGAAAATTACCGTAAAAGACAGGAATCCGAAAGAGAAAGTCTTATCAAATACGGTATGGAACAGGCTTTAAAAAAGATGATTGAAATTGCCGATAATTTTGCCCGTGCCGAAAAGGCAATGGAAACAATTGATGATTGTGAAAAAGCGAAAGAATCTTTTAACGTTTTAAACAAACAGTTTAAAGACTCTCTCTCAAAACTCGGTTTGGAAGAAATCAAGGCAGAAGGCGAAATGTTCAATCCCAATTTACATGAAGCCGTAATGCAGGTACCTACGGACGAAAAGCCCGAAGAAACTATTATGCAGGAAATGCAAAAGGGATATAAATACGGTGATAAAGTATTAAGACCGTCAATGGTCAGCGTTGCCGTAAGTAAGTGAAAGTAAGAAGATGGCAGATTACTATGAAATACTGGGCGTCAGCAAAGATGCCGGAAAAGACGAAATAAAAGCGGCGTTCAGAAAAAAGGCAAGAGAACTTCACCCTGACGTTAACAAGGCTCCCGATGCGGAAGAAAAATTCAAAGAACTCGGAAAAGCCTATGAAACGCTTTCCGATGATGATAAAAGGGCTTTATATGACAGATACGGTGAAGAAGGCCTTTCAAATGCAGGTTATAGCAGTTCGGGGCCCTTTGAATACGGTTTCGGCGGATTAAACGATATATTTGAAGCCTTTTTTGGCGGCGGTTTTTCAAGAGAACGTGAAAATCCCAACGCTCCCCGCCGAGGTGCCGATTTGAGAATGAACATACAACTCGATTTTAAAGAAGCAGCCTTTGGTGTGGAAAAAGAAATAAAAGTTACACACGAAGAAACCTGTTCAACCTGTAAAGGAACGGGCGGAAAAGCGGGTGCTTCACCGATTCCGTGTAAAACCTGCGGCGGAACGGGAAAAATTCAGCATGTTCAGCAGACTATTTTGGGAAGTTTCAGCCAGATTTCAACATGCCCGCACTGTCACGGAAAAGGACAAACCTATGCAGAACCCTGCCCCGATTGTCATGGCAATGGTACTGTCGAGATTGAAAAGCCAATAAAAGTAAAAATTCCCGCAGGTGTAGATAACCAAACAAAAATCAGAGTTGCGGGTCATGGCGATGCAGGTAAAAACGGCGGACAACCCGGGGATTTATATGTTGTAATTTTTGTCAAAGAGGACGATTACTTCATCAGAAAAGGCAACGATGTTTACACCTACTTAAATCTTTCCTTTCCGCAGGCTGCACTCGGCGATGAAATCGAAATCATTACTCTTGACGGAACAAAAAAAATAACTGTTCCCGCAGGAATTGAACATGGTAAAATGATAGAAATAAAAGGTGCGGGTATTCCCTATATAGGTTCAAGCAAACGTGGTTCTCATCATGTTATAATAAATCTGTCCACACCAAAAAATTTATCGAAAGAAGAAAAAGAATTATATTCAAAACTTTTTGAAATATCAAAAGGCAAAAAACATCAGGAAAGTATTCTGGATAAAGTAAAAAACTCATTTAATAAATAATAGGAAAAATGTATGAAAAAGAAATTGCTGTCGGCTGCTGTATCGTTAATAATTTGTTTAAGCGGAATGTCCGCTGAAGCCTTTGTACTTCCGCATGATATGCAGGTATATTTGATAGAAAATTCCGCAGGTGCAACGGTCAGATTTGACGGACTTATCAATCTTCTTGACGGAGAAATGTATATTCCCGTTGTTCCCGCACAACCCAAAGAAGTTGATAAACTTGAAGTTATATACACTTATCCGAAGAATAAAACCTTTAAAGACAGACCTGATGTTATCGTTTTTAACAACAATTATTCTCTGTTAAGGGTAATAACAACGGGTAAAAAACGTACAATCACCAATTACGACAATTTACCTCAGGTTGTTTTAACAGGTGTTTTGCCGCAGGATATGCTTGTTCCGACGGGATTTTATGTTTCGGAAAACATGAAAGGTCTTTTGGGCAATCTGGAAGTACCCGTTCAGGAAAATTTGTTTGATAAAAACGCTAAAACGTTTTCCCCGAAAGTTGAAACTACCGAAAATGCTTCAAAAAGCGGTAAAAAGGTTGTCAAGACACATAAAAAAGTTGCCAAAACGGCTATGCCGCCTGAATTAGACAACAAAATGTATCTTGTAACAAATTTTGATTCACAATATCTGAAAATCTTTGCACCGGGCAGACCCGAGCCTTTGTATGGTTTAAAACTTAAAGGTGTTTTAAAAGACGTAAAAGTTACACCTGACAAAAAATATCTGTTAACGGCAGTTTACGGCAAAAATGTAGTGGATATCGCCGATATCGCAAACGAACAGGTTGCAAGAACTCTTGAAATCGAAATGCAGCCATCGGAAATTCTTGTCGATGATATTGCGCAAAAAGCCTATATTTTAAGCACGGAGGGCAAATCAATTTTTGCGGTTAATTTAAAAGATATGACAATTACCGAAAAAATCAAACTTAATGCGGTTCCATACAGAATGGCACTTTCGCCTGACGGCTCACAGTTGGCTTATGGTGATAAAGACTCGGACACTGTTTTTGTTCTCAAAATAGACGATGAATACAAAAACATACCCGTTACAAAATGCACAAATATTTCCAAAATTATTCTTGATAATTCAAACAGAATGTATATCATATCAAGAACAGGCAACGAATTACTCGTTAACGACTACAATTTGAATAAACCTTTTATCGCAGGGGAAGAAAACGAACCGAAGGGCGCCGTTCTTCAAAGCAAATTATCCTATAATACCCGCAAAATGCTCGGTGTAGGAAATATTTTGCCCGATGACATTGACTCTGCTGACACAAGCGAAATTGAAGATGTTACGGCAACGGTAGAACAGAAAAAAGTCAAAACAGGCAACAAGCCGACGGAAATGTGTCTGCATGAAAACAAATTGTTTATTGTTTGCTCTGCAGATAACATTATCGATGTTTTTGACACAAACACTTTAAAATACACAGATAAAATCGAATTGCCCTTCAAAGGTTTTCCGAGAATAATCACAAAAATTGAAGACACGCCGCTTGCTATTGTAACATCATCTGATGCAAAGAAGTATGCAATTATCAATATGCACACCAATAAGATTGTCGGAACCTATCCTTTGGACATGCCCGTACATTCCATCACGATTATCAACAAAATTCACAATATAAATCTTATAGAACAGACTTTATAATACTATGAACGTTATCGAAGACACTTTAAAAGAACTTGAAGCAACAAAGAATGATTTTTGGAACATTTCAAAAGAAACGGGCGATTTTATTGAGTTTTTGATAAAGGTTTCCAAAGCGCAGAACGTGCTTGAACTTGGAACTTCTAACGGATATTCGGGTTTAAGAATTGCTCTTGCCCTGAAAGAAACGGGCGGACATCTTACGACCGTTGAATATTGGGAAAAAAGACGCTCCGTTGCGGTTGAAAACTTTAAAAAATGCGGTGTTGACGATATTATTACGGCAAAACTCGGTTCCGCCCAAATGGTAATTGAGGAAGAATTACAAAATGAAACTTTTGATTTTGTCTTTATTGATGCCAATAAAGCGGGTTATATAAAGTTTTTCCATGCTGTACATCCGTTATTGAAAAAAGGCGGAATTATAGTGGCAGACGATGTTTTATCCCACTGCGAACAGGTTAAACCTTTTGTTGATGAAATTACTAACAGAGATGACTATTCGGCACAAATTTTGAACCTGCCCGACGGTGTTCTTATTGCAAGAAAGAATTTTTAAATGGTTAAAAAGTTTTTCCTGCATAATCTGAACGGCTTTTTGTTCTGGACTCTTTTCGGAACAATTTTGGGCTTCTTTTCAAAGTATTGTTTTCTGACGGATATTTGCTGCCATTTCAAATTTCAGTATATTTATGCCACAGTTATAATTTTGATTTTTTATCTCGCAATGAAAATAAAAGACAAAAAGTTGTATGCTGCAATTCTGCTTGTGCTGATTCTGAATACGGCGGAAATTATAAGATGTATTGTTATTTCTCCGCCGGAAAAACCCTTTTCTGTTCAACAAAACGAAGAACAAAAACCGATAATTAAAATCGGTTTAATAAATCTGCTGACATCAAACACTCATTATCAGTCTGTAAGAGATGAGATTTTAAATAGCAATGCGGATATTTTTGTTATTGAAGAAATTAATACTGACTGGTCAGGCGAACTAGAGGAAATAAAAAAAGTTTATCCCTATAATTATGAATATTTGAGAGAGGATAATTTCGGACTTGCAATATATTCAAAAATTCCCGTAAAACAATTTAATGTTCTTTATGCAGGCAACTTTGCACTTCCCGTTTTGACGGCAATGATTGAATATAACGGTAAAATTACAGAAATTATAGCCGTTCATACCACACCACCGACAAGTAATGCTTATTTTAAAAATACACAAAGTATGCTCGAAGATATTGCAAAATACGTACAAACAAGACAACTTCCGACTGTTATTGTCGGGGATATTAATTCGTCAAGATTTTCTTATAATTATGCAAATTTTATCAAAAAAACAAAAATGAAAGACTGCGGAAGTATTTTTCAGACAACGTGGACAGCCTTTTGGCTACCGCCTATGCGTATAACGTTAGACCATATTTTTGTTACAAAGGATTTCGGCGTGGCGGATTTTAAGGTCGGAAACAAGGTCGGCAGCGACCATTTTCCCGTCTTTGCGGAAGTATATTAATTTAGGTAATTATCTTTTTGTTACCACAAAAAAATTCGCAAATCTTTATGTCTGTTGTCATTGCGAGCGAGCAAAGTGAGCGTGGCAATCCTGACAAAGTTTTTCAAGGGACTGCCACGGGCAAAAGCCCTCGCAGTGACGCATTATGTTGATTTTTACGGTAACTTGTAAATAAATTTCTTAATTTATATACAGTAATTTTATAAAGATTTTGTAAAGGCACTAAATTGTCGTGGTAAACTAAAAGTATAGAATAATATGAGGAGATTTTATAATGATACCTATTTTGGATTCTAAAAGACAATACGCAAAAATCGGAAAAGAACTTGAAAAAGCAGTTGTTGAAGTTATGCAGTCAGGTCAGTACATTCTTGGCAAAAACAACAAAGAATTTGAAGCGGAATTTGCAAGTTACTGCACAACAAAATATGCAGTTGCTTTAAACTCAGGTACAGATGCACTTCATATCGCATTAAGAGCCTTGGATATAGGTGAAGGTGATGAAGTTATCACAACCGCATTCACTTTTGTTGCAACAACGGAAGCTATCGGCATTGTCGGTGCAAAACCTGTTTTTGCAGATATTGATAAAGATACCTTCAATATTGACCCCGATAAAATTGAAGAATTAATAACACCTAAAACAAAGGCTATTATTCCTGTTCATTTGTACGGTCAGCCCTGCGAAATGGATAAAATCATGGATATTGCAAAACGTCATAACTTAAAAGTTATTGAAGACGCTTGTCAGGCTGTCGGCGCTGAATACAAAGGACAAAAAGTAGGCTCCTTTGGTGATTTCGGCTGTTTCAGTTTCTATCCGACAAAAAACCTCGGTACAATGGGTGACGGCGGTATGCTCGTAACAAACGACGAAAGCCTCAGAAACAGAGCCGTTGCACTCAGAAACCACGGCGGTGCGGTTCGTTACTATCACGATGAAATCGGTGTAAATTCAAGACTCGATGAAATTCAGGCGGCAATTTTGAGAGTAAAATTGCCTTACATTGATGAATGGAACGCAGCAAGAAAGGCAAATGCGGAATATTACAACGAATTATTCAAAGACTGTGATGATGTTGTAACACCTGTTGAATTGCATGACACTAAATGTATTTATCACCAATACACAGTTAAAATTCCCGCAAGAGATGCCGTTCACAAAATGCTCGTTGAAAACGGCGTAGGCGCTATGTTGTATTACCCTGTTCCTCTTCACATGCAAAAGGTTCACAAATATCTGAACATTCCCGAAAACTCTCTTCCGAACACGGTAGAAAACACAAAACTCGTAATTTCTCTGCCGATGTTCCCCGAACTGACAAGGGAAGAACAGCAGACAGTGGCAAAAACACTGATGGATTGCATTAAGGCTTGCAAATAATTACTTATAATCAATTTGTTAATATGAAAAGGCTGAAAGATTATTTTCAGCCTTTTTATATGTTATAATTATAAAGAGGGCTGAAATGGATTTATTTGACGAACTAAAAAATACCAACAAGCAAGTACCTCTTGCGGAGATACTTCGTCCAAAGACTCTTGATGAGTATTTGGGACAGGACGCCGTAATTTCAAAAAATTCGGCATTGTTTGGACTTTTAAGTTCGGGCAGATTGTTTTCGGTGCTTTTCTGGGGCCCCCCCGGCTGCGGCAAGACTACTCTTGCAAGACTGCTTGCCGATAAAGTTAATGCCGATTTTGTAGAACTCAGCGCCGTAACCTCGGGCGTTAAAGACATAAAAGAAACTGTTGCAAGAGCAAACGAAAACCTTTTAAAAGGAAAAAAGACGATTTTGTTTCTGGATGAAATTCACCGTTACTCAAAAACACAGCAGGACGCATTACTTCCTCACGTTGAAAACGGTACTTTTTACCTTATGGGTTCAACTACCGAAAACCCGTCTTTTCAGGTTATTCCCGCTTTGCTTTCAAGAGTAAGGGTAATGAGATTATCCGCTCTTGATGATGAGTATATTAAATCAATCATTGCAAAGGGGCTGCACTATCTCAAAGACAATTATTCCGATGCAAAAATCAAAAGGGAACTGCCCGATATGATTGTAAATTTTGCAAGAGGAGATGCCCGTGCGGCGCTGAATTTGCTTGAAGATTTGTTCTTTGCATCTGAAATCAAAGACGGTGTCAGAATTTTAACGAACGAAAAACTTGCGGAACTTGCGCAAACCTCTTTGATAAAATATTCACAGGACGACCATTACGATATGGCATCGGCTTTTCAAAAGAGTTTAAGAGGCTCGGATAAAAATGCGGCAATCTATTGGCTTGCAAAGATGATTACGGCAGGGGAAGACCCCCGTTTTATCGCAAGACGATTAATTGTTTGTGCGGCGGAAGATGTCGGAAATGCCGACAGCAACGCACTTACCGTTGCGGTAAATGCATACAGGGCGGCAGAACTGCTCGGTATGCCCGAAGCCCGTATTCCTTTGGCTCAGGCTGTTGAATATGTCGCCTGCGCACCAAAATCAAACAGGGCAATCTGTGCAATTGACGAGGCTATTTCGGATATTAACAACGGCAAAAATTATCCGCCCCCGATGCACTTGCGTGATGCCCATTACAAAGACGCAAAAAAATACGGCTTTGGCAAAGATTACGTTTATACACACGATTTTCCCGATGAGGAACAACAATTTATGCCCGATGAAATGGCGGATAAAAAATACTTCAAAGATTAACTTATTTATATGTATCGTGTGAAAAAATCTGTATATTGTCTTTGTTTTGCGCAATATCCATTTTAAAATACGTTCTTCCTATGTATTTGAGTTTGTTTTCCACAGAATGTTTAAATGAAACAGGCTGCAAATTTCTCAGATAATCGGGCAGATAACAGTGTTTTGAATTAAAGACGGGACTTTTAACCATTTTGACAAAATCGTTGTAATTTCTGTGATTTTGATAGAAAACGGCATATTCTTCCCTGTTCATAATATAATCCGCATAACCGCCTATACAAGCCGAAAATGTCGCCCTTGCATCAAGTTCTTCCGCAAGTTTGACAAAAGCAAGCATATCTTTGTAATTTTCATTCGTAATTACAAACATAATTTCAAAATCTTCTAACTTACCCGATTTTTTCAGACTGCTTATAAATCTGACATTTTCCATAACCTGATTAAACATATCCACTCTGAAGATTTTTTGATAAGTTTCCTTTGTTGCGGCATGTATGGAAATATGTATTCTGTATATTCTGTTGAGCAAATCAAAGGCTTCCAGATTTTCTTTGGTGCATTTGATACCGTTTGAAATAAAATCTATTTTAAGGTCGGGATTGTTGTTTATAATCGCACGATACATTTTTTGGGTATGTTTGCTGTCAAAAAATTCGCCTCGGCAATTTATAAACATATATTTTGCTTTTGATGTTATCGGCAATATATGCGACTCTAAAATACCCTCCCATTTAGCCTGTTCTTCGGGGGAAAGAGCCTGATGTTTATCACGGCAGATAATACAGCGCTGGGAACAGGTAAAATCATAACCTATATTCACGTATTCGGGATAGGGCGCAATCAGTGTGTCAAAAGGTAATTCATCAACTTTTCTGCCGTTGCAGTTATCATAATTGCAGCAGGTGTATTTTTTTTCAAGCACATCTTTTCGGTAATTTTGAGCCTTTTCACCGTTCCAGATAGTATCTATATCATCTTCAAATAAATTACCGATTGAATTGAAGTTTGAAAAACACGGGTTACAGAAAAAGCATCTGCCATCATTGTTTATTTCAAAGCAATTCCACGGATTTTGACAAAACTGATTATTTTCCATAAAAATATATTATCATATTTTATCAAAAAATGTCATTTCCGTTCGGAATTTGTTATAATAATGTATTATAAATTTAAAAAAATGGATATTAACGAAAAACTTCAAAATCTGAAAGAAAACATAAAAAGTCTTAACTCTGCCGTCATAACCTTTTCGGCAGGGGTTGATTCAACTCTGCTTCTAAAAATTGCAAGTGAAGTTTTGGACGACAAAGTTTTGGCTGTTACCGTTAACCTCAATTCTTTTCCCGAAAGGGAACTTAATGAGGCAATAAATTTTTGCCAACAGTTATCGATTCGGCATAGAATTATTGATTTTGATGAATTTTCGGTTGAAGGTTTTGCAAAAAACCCCGTTAACCGCTGTTATTTATGTAAAAAAGCACTTTTTTCAAAAATCAGGGAAATTGCGGAAGAAAACAATATAAAAAACATCTTGGAAGGTTCAAATACAGATGATACAAAAGATTACCGACCCGGGTTTCAGGCGGTAAAAGAATTAAAGATTATAAGTCCGTTTTTAGAAGTCGGTTTGTCTAAAAAAGAAATAAGATTTTTGTCAAAAGAATACGGTTTGTCTGTCTGGGAAAAGCCGTCTTTTGCCTGTCTGGCATCACGATTTCCCTATGGCGATGAAATCACCAAAGAAAAACTTTCAATGGTGGAAAAATCGGAACAACTGCTTTTTGATTTGGGCTTTACACAGTTTCGTGTACGTATCCACGGTTCAATTGCCCGAATTGAAGTTTTTGAAAAGGAATTTGATAAACTTCTTCAAAACAGGCAAACCATTACCGAAAAACTGAAAACTTACGGTTTTGAATTTGTCACAATGGATTTATCGGGGTATAAAACAGGAAGTCTGAATACTAACGTTCTTCAATATCCATAACTCTTAAAACGGGGTTCGGATATTTTCTTTTTCCCGCACCGTAGCCTGTTTTATTTATCACAAAGTCCGTTGTAAGTTTTTCGGGAGAATAGAGCGCCGCAACGATTGCCGCACCCGTCGGAGTAATCATTTCACCGTCATTTTCCGTAATACGAATGGGTATCTGAAAACTTTTTACAATCTCGCAAACAGCGGGAACGGGAACGGATAACTGACCGTGCTGACACATAACAGAACCCTGACCCTCCGTAAGAGAAGAAAAATATACTTTTTCGGGGTTTAAATCGTCATACAGTACGGCAAAACCGAGTATGTCGGCAATAGAATCAATAGCACCCACTTCATGAAAATGGACTTCATCAACGGGCAGTTTGTGGACTTTTGCTTCTGCCTCGGCAACAATCTGAAAAATTTTTTTTGCCAACGTCCTCGCTTTTTCCGAAACCTTTGCCTTTGCTATTATTTCATTTATATCTTTTAAATTTCTGTGATGATGAGTTTTGTCGTTTTTGAGAATTACATCAAAATCAGTTGCACTTATAGCGTTAACCTGAACCTGTTTTATATCGTACAAAAATTCGTTTTCCAATTCCAGCGACTGAAAAGCCTCCTCCATTTTCAGCCTGTCGGCACCCAAATCTAAAAGAGCCGCAACCGCCATATCACCTGAAATTCCGTTACCGCAATCAAAATATAATTTCATTTTAGCCCTTTCCGTTTTCAATTTTTCTGTTAATTAAATTTGCCGTATAACCCGCTCCGAAGCCGTTATCGATATTTACAACCGTCATACCCTCGGCACAGGAATTTAACATGGTCAAAAGTGCCGAAATGCCGTTTAAAGACGTTCCGTAACCGACAGAAGTCGGCACCGCTATAACGGGAACATCGGTCAGGCCGGTAATTACACCGCCTAAAGCACCCTCCATGCCCGCCACCGCAATAATGACATTTGCCTTTTTAATATCTTCAATATTATCAAGAAGTCTTTGAAGACCCGCAATTCCGACATCATAGTATCTTTTAATGTTACTGCCGTAAAATTCCGCCGTTTCCGCCGCTTCCTCGGCAACGGGGATATCTCCCGTTCCGCCTGTGCATATCGCTATTTCTCCGATTTTTTCTGCGGGTTTTTGTATCAATTTTAAAATTCGTGATTTTTCGCTGTATTCCACATTGGGAAAAACTTTTTTCAATTCCAAAAACTGCTCCTTTGATGCTCTTGAGCCAAGAACGTTCTGTCCGTTTTTCAAAAAGGTTTCAAAAATTTTCACAAGTTCGTCCGAAGTTTTGCACTCGCAATAGACGACCTCGGAATAACCCCGTCTTTGTACTCTTTCTGTATCAATTTTGGCAAACTTTATATCATCATACTTTTTCATCACGTTTTGTTCCTTTTGAAAAAATCAAGCCGAGTTCAAACAGCAGATATGTAGGCAAAAACAGTAACAACTGACTTACAATATCGGGCGGTGTTAAAAGAGCGGCAAGAATTAAAATTGCAACAACCACATAGGGTCTTTTTGAACTTATTGCTTCATAAGATAGAATATCCCATTTGATTAAAAAATGCGTAACCAAAGGCACCTGAAACATCAGACCGAATGTAAATGACAACCCGAGAGCAAGATTAATTATGTTTGAAATACCAAAAACAGCCTGTATGTGAGAACTTGCAAAACTCATACCGAAATTAATAATTAACGGCAAGATTACAAACAGACAAAAGGTTACACCGAACACAAAAAGCAGTGTTGATGAAAAAACGATGTTTCTGATAAAGTTTCTCTCTTTTTCATAAAGTGCGGGAAGCAGAAAATCCCATATTTTTTTTGCAATATAGGGAAAAGCCGCCAATAAAGACAATAACAGGGCAAGTTTTATCTGCAAAATAAAAACTTCCATAGGTGAAAAATAATTCAGCGTAATATTGTTATTTCCGACAAGTCTGCCAATCAGAAAATCGAGCGTTTTCGGAGCAAAGAAAAACGAAAAGGGCAGAATTACCGCAACAGAGGTAAAACATTTAATCAGAGTAGCCCTGAGTGCCTCTAAGTGTTCGATTAAACTTAAATCTTGGTCGTCCTGATTTTCTTCACTCATTATTAAACCTGCGGTTCCTGCGGATTATCCTCGGGTTTATATTCTGTCGGCTTGTCTTTTACGTTATCGGCAATCTCCTCTGCCTCTTTTTTTATGGTTTCTTTTGCCTTTTTAAATTCATACGAGGCTCTGCCCAAAGCCCTTGCAAGTTCGGGTATTCTTTTTGCTCCGAAGAGCAGCAAGACAACAATTAAAATTAACGTTATTTCCTGTATTCCAAGTGACATTTTTACTCCTTTTTATTATTTTATGCTTTAATTTTTTTGTATTCTTCCGAAATTTCAGTTAACAATTCCGGGATTTTAAGATTTTGCGGACAATTTTTTGAACACAAACCGCATTTTATACACTGTTCGGGCTTTTCGGCTTCCGCAAGAGTATCGTAATAAATAGTGAACATCATCTTATTGTTTGTAACTTTATATTGATTGTAAAGCGCAAAAGCAGCGGGGATATTGATGTTCTTCGGGCAGACTTCCATGCAATATTTACATGCGGTACAATTTATTTCGCCCTGCGACTGAAGAATCTTCGCAATCTCATCGGCGGTTTTTTCTTCATTTTCGTCCATATCTTTATAATTCATAAAGGTCTGAACATTTTCTTTTACCTGCTGTAAATTACTCATGCCCGACAAAACCGTTATAACATTTTGTCTGCTTGCAGCCCAGCGCAGACCAAACTCAGCGGGAGTGGTATCGGGGTATGCCTCTTTTAATTTGTTCATGGCTCTGTCACTGAGATTGACAAGTCCGCCGCCACGCAAAGGCTCCATTACAATAACGGGAATCTTCTTTTCCTGAACAATTTCGTATTGCTCATGTGCTTTGACAACGTCCCAATCGAGATAGTTAATCTGCAACTGACAGAAATCCCACTTGTGCTCCTGTACCACATCTCTTAAAATCTCGGGAGTACCGTGAAAAGAAAAACCGACATATTTAATTCTGCCTTCCTGTTTTAACTTCATTATTTCATCATACATTTTGACTTTTTTATAAATATCAACGGTATTGACATTGATGTTGTGACACATATAGAAATCGAAGTATTCCACTCCGCACTTTTTGCATTGCTCCTCAAAGGTGGCACGGACATCTTCCTGTGAACGCATTTTATAAATAGGGCTTTTATCCGCAAGAATAAAATCTTCTCTTTTATATCTGTTAAGGGTTTTACCCATTGCATTTTCAGACTGACCGTTTACATACATATAAGCGGTATCAAAATAATTAGCCCCGTGTTCCATTGAATAATCGACCATTTTGTCGAGTTCAAGCATATCAATTTCATTATTTTTTGTCATAGGCAGACGCATACAGCCAAAGCCCAAAAGGGGAATTTCCAAATCCTTAAATTTTCTTTTGTAAACCTGACCTTCTTTTTTTATAAGTTCTTTTTTGCCGCAGCCTGTAAGCAAAGCGGTTCCGCCAACGGCAAGCGCAGTATTTACAATAAATTCACGTCTTTTCATTTACATACCCCTTAAAATATTTAAAAGTACATTAAAATATAACTGTTAAGATTATTATACCATATTTTTCGGATTTGTTTTTTAAATTTCTATTTTTGGTTTTTTCCTGCTAAAATTATTTTGTAATCAGAAAGTAAGGAATTGTATATGACTGACAAAATTAAAATAGGTTTTGGCTGTGACCACGGCGGAATTAATCTCAAAAACAAACTGATTGAAATTTTCAAAGATGAATATGAATTTGTTGATTACGGCACCTACACGGCAGACTCCGTAGATTATCCCGTTTATGCAAAAAAGGTTGCAGATGCGGTTGTTTCAGGTGAAGTTGACAAAGGCATAATCTGCTGCGGTTCGGGAATCGGCGTTTCCATTGCCGCAAACAAGGTAAAAGGTATTCGTGCGGTTGTTTGCTCGGATACGACTTCCGCAAGATATTCAAGACTTCACAACAATGCAAATGTTCTTTGTCTGGGCGAAAGAATTGTTGGTGTTTTAACGGCCGAAGATATATGCAGAATCTGGCTCACGACGGAATTTGAAGGCGGAAGGCACCAAAGACGTGTCGATATGTTAAACCAAATGTAAAAAGAGAGGAACTTCGGTTCCTCTTTTAGTTTGCATTATTGCAGGATTTTGTAAGTTTTTCCTTAAATTGAGGATTTAAAACCGTTTCATCCAGTGTTTTTGTTCCGTTAAAGTACGGAAGAACCGTTTTGACGGTTTCATCGGTAATTTGTGTATAATTTGTGTTGACGGGTGTGGATTTTGAATTTTTCAGAATATCAATAAAGACTTTTGAATTTTTCGGTTTTGCGTTTTTGTTTAAGAACAAATCGCTGTTTGCAACCTTTTTTCTTGCTGGAGTAATCAGACCAGTTGCGGTAAATTGTTTTGAGATATTTTCCGAGGATAAAAATTTAATAAAATCGAGAGCCTCTTTTTTATGCTTTGAAGAAGCAGACAAACCCCAGCCCGAAGCATCGGTCAGGACTTTTGAATTGTTATCCTGTGGAAACGGAATTATATCCCAGTCAAAAGCAATCGTTTCTCTGAATTTCGGAACAAGCCATCTGCCGCTCAGATACATAGCCATTTTGCCGTTTATAAACATCTGTGCGGAAGTCATAGAGGACATTTGCCACTCATGAGGAACGGACTTGTCCTGATTAATCATATCGACATACAGTTTTAAGCCTTTCAGACTTTCTGCGGAATCAATTATCACCGATTTTCCGTCATCTGAAAGTATTCCGCCGTTATATACGTTTAAATAATAAAGCCAGAAAAGCGGGTTCTTTTCGTAATTGAGTCCGAAAATCTTGTCCGTTGTGTATTTTTTTGCGTAAAACCGTAAATCATCAATGGTTTTGATTTTTTCGGGATTTTTTACAATATTTTTATTCACATAGAGAACAAGATTTGAAACATCTCTCGGAACGGCATAAAATTTTCCGTCGTATTTAAAGCAATCAAGCGCACTTTCAAAAAACTCGTTTTGGTCGATGATATCTGAAATATCATCAAGCAGACCCGCTTTTATGTAAAGAGGCGCATAAGTGTTATTCAGAAACACAACATCGGGAGCCGTTCTTGCGGCGTATAAAAGATGCAGTTTGCGAAAATAATCCTCGGGAACATGGATAAATTCGATTTTAATGTTCGGGTTTTGTTCTTCATACTGCGCAATAAGGTTTTTAATTATCGCATATTCGGTTTTTGAACCCCATGAGGAAAATTTTATAACCGTTTTATCCTCATTTTTTTGAGGGTTTTTAGGGAAAATCGCAAACAGAAGAAGAAAAACTATAATTGCCGCAAGTAATATTTTTTTCATTATTCATATTCCCCGATTAATGAAATTTCGGTTTCGGAAACCTTAACAAGCGCCTTAAATCTGTTTATAATTACGGAATAAGTAGCGGAATAAGGTGTTTGCGTGCAGTATTCCATATACAAAAGTTCGTCCTCAACTTCTTCAAGGTTAAAGGTTTTTAACACAAAGACATTTTGTTCTATATTTCCGACAAAGGAAACTTTATTTCCGTATTTTACGAGGTTAAAGCCGATAGTATCAGACACACCGAAAGAATCAATAATGTCTGGCATTTCCTCGCTATCTTCGTCCTGAAGTTTATGAGCAATAAATAACGATTTTTTAAAGGCATTAATTAATTTATCGTACTTATCCTGCTCAATATACTGCTGTTCTGCCTCTGCTTCGGTATCTGTTTGATTTTCGGTTTCTGCTGTTACAACGGTATTTTCATCGGTTTCCGGAAGATTGTTTTCGTTTTCCTCGTTATCTTCCCGTGCATCATCTGCAATATCGCCGATTGAGGAGATTGTGTCAAAAAAGGCTTCTCTTTCCGAAAAGATTATATCGTCTGCTTCTCGGATAAGGTCTTTATTTTTTAAACGTTCGGATAAAGACATTTTTTGCGGGATATACGGTATTCTTGGTTCGGAAGTGTTTTTTCCGTCAAGCGCATCAAAAAGGTCTATTTTTACGTTTTTAAGTATAATTTTGGTATTACGGGATTTGTTTTCATTCTTTTCAAGCCCCGGTAATTCGGGTACCCCGGGCATAAGAACCAAATCATTTTCGGGGATAATAAGTTTGACAAGTTCATCGACAATTTTATCCGATTCATCCTGATTCTCGTCAGGTTCATCATCGGTTTTTTGAGATAAAAAGTCTTTTATGGAAGTATTTTCATCGGGTATGGCAATATCATCATCTGAATAATTACGGTCATAAGACTCTGAAATATATTCTTCCTGTCTGCGTTTCTTTTTTTTCTTCTTCTTTGACTTTGAAAATTCTTCATCATCAGGTTTTATCAGCAATAATATACAAATTACGGATAAAATTAATACGGGAACGAACCAAATCCAGTTCGGAACGGTATTATCCTCGGTTTTTTTGATTTCCTCGGGTGTTTTTTGAAGAACAACCTGTGTTTTTGATGATTTGGAGGCATAGGCTTCAATATGGATTAAAGCATCATTTTTGGTTTTAAAATTGATTTTTGTGTAAAACTTTGTTCTGTCCGTCAAATCTCTTTTTTCGGAAATAATAACTCTTATATCTTTGTGTTCGGTTTCATAGATAATTTCATGGGCATCAATAAGAGTTTTAATCTGAGGGAGAATCAACGCATAGTTGCTGTTTCCCAAATCTTTAAGTTTAAAGGTTCTGTCGGTATTTTGTTTTAACTTTAAATACACTTCGTAATTATTGCCAAAAGACTTTGCAACAGTCATTCCGATAAGATAATTTTCAACACCGTCCTCGTCATCTGCTTTTACGGGAAAGCAAAACATTGCAAAAAAGACTATGAAAATTAACAGAAAACGCAAAAATCTCATATTAATTGTATTTTACATATATTCTTGCTGATTGGCAATAATATGAAGTTTGAAAAATATCTGATTACTATTCGACATCAAAGTTAAAATAAGTATCTTTATAAGGTTCATTTTCAAGCGTAAAGTGCCACCATTCAGAGTCAATTCCTTTAAACCCTGCTTTTATCATTGCATCGTGAAGAATTTTTCTGTTTTTCTTCTGTTTTTTAGTTATTTTTTTGTAATCGGGGTGAGAAATTTCCGAAAACAAATCAAAAGTACCGCCCATATCCACAAAAGAGCCGTCTTTTTTTATCAGAGTCAAATCAACGGTGCTGCCCCTTGTGTGTCCCGATTTTGCCATAATATAATTGCCCTTGAGCAAATCAGACTTTTTAAGTTCGGGATAAAAACTTTTATCGCCGTCATCGTTCGGGTCGTTTATCCATTTGACAAAATTGTCAACAGCCTTTTGCGGCCTGTAGGAATCCCAAATCAAAAGCCTATATCCCTGTTTTCTCAAATCGGCGGCAGCCTTTGAAAGAGCGGTTAAGGCTTCTTTTGTCATATATGCTCTCGGCGCCTTGTAACCGTTAATTTTATTTCCCGTAAAATTGTTTGCAGAATAATAGCGGATATCATAGACCGCATCGTCAATCATTGTACTTATTTCCGCAAAATCAGATTTATCAACGGAAATTGTATCGGCAAAAACGGGGAAAAAACTTCCCGCTATTATCAGCAAAATGATTAAAAATCTTTTCATGTTTTATTTTTCCTTTTCAATAAATCATTATCAGAAAATATAACAAATACCGAATAACAATGAAAAACCTATCAGCATCATTATCGGGGTATCCATTGAATGAGGCGCAAAGGCTTCCGACAGAGTCATTATCGGCGGGAACAATATCATTGCAGACCAAAATTCCAAAGGATTAGCAAACTGGTCTCTGAACAAAACCAAGAACACGACCGCTGCGATATAAACGCAGGCACTTCCCGCATAAGACCTTACATATCTGTTTTTCAAATTCCAAGACGGAACGACATATTTCTTTTTGCCAAGATACGTTCCGACAGGCTCTGCAAGACCGTCGCCTATTGCTACCGTCAAAACAACAACAGACGCAAGTGCGGGCAAATTCAGACATGTTTCAAAAACCTGTTTAAAGACCGTTATGATAAAAAGCCCGGGGAGCATATTACCCAAAACAATCCATTTTAAAGTATTAGGTCTGTCCTCTACCCTGTCTAACGAATTGAACTGAAGCATAAAAAACGTTGAAACTTCTCTTATCGGCTTAATCAAGACCAAAAACATAAAAAGAACAAACAATGATTCCCAAAGGTGAGGAAGTATGCCGAGAGGAGCGGTCGGAGGGCTTAACAGAGGTACAAGATACGCCGCAAAATGCTGAATTTTTCTTGTATAATTTACCTTAAACCATTTGTTTTTAGAGGTTGTAATATACCCTTTTTCATCCGTATTGCAGTAGTGCCTGCATAAAAGTCCGCCGCCAAAAGCCAGCAACATCATAACAGACAGTTTAATTAAGGTCTTCTGAAAAAAATGAAATTCATGAAAAAGGCTCGGCTCTGAAACAATTGTCCAAACCAGCAAAACCGAAAACAGAAACAGCCACAAAATCAAAAACTTCAAATCAAAAGTTTTAGTCCATTTTTCGTCGTAATTACCGGCAGCATCACCGGGCATTAATACATTGTCCTGCATAACATACCCTAATATTCTCAACACATGAATTATATCAAATTTTTTATAAAAATAAAATCAAAATATTTACACAAATTTTTATGGTATAATATCGGTATTATTTTTGATTAACGGATTGGTGTTTGGCAAAATGAAAAGACGGGATTTTCTTAAAAATTGTTCGGTAGCATTAACGGGCTCTCTTTTGCTTTCAGGCTGTAAAAACAGCGAACAAAACGAAGAAGGTCAAATTACGAGAAGAAAATTTAAAAACATTTCTATGCCCCTGTTAGGCTTGGGCTGTATGCGCCTGCCGATGAAAAACAATCAAATAGATATGGACGAACTGAATACAATGGTTGATTACTGTATTCAGCATGGTGCAAATTATTTTGATACCGCTTACCGCTATGTCGATTACAAATCGGAAATTGCTATCGGAAAAGCATTAAGCAGATATAACAGAAAAGATTTTCTTCTTGCGGACAAAAGCCCTTTGAGATTTTTAAAAGCCGAAAAAGATATAGACAGGATTTTTCAGGAGCAGCTGCGAAAATGTCAGGTTGATTATTTTGACTTTTATATGGCGCACAATATCAATGTCAATACTTATGATAAGTTCAAACAGTTTGATATGTATAATGAACTTTTAAAGTATAAAAAAGACGGAAAAATCAAATATATGGGCTTTTCCTTTCATGGCAGCACGGAAATGCTAAAAGAATTGATTGACGAGCATAAGTGGGATTTTTGCATGCTCCAAATGAATTATCTTGACTGGAATGTCGTAAAAGCAAAAGAGCAGTATGAACTTGTTGAAAAGGCGAAAATACCCGTTATTGTAATGGAGCCTCTGCGTGGCGGCGGGCTTGTAAAACTTCCCGAGGAAGCCCTGCAAAAATTACACTCGGAAGAACCCGACACAACACCCGCAAATTTCGGCTTAAGATGGGTTGCATCGAGAAAAAACGTAATTACGGTATTATCGGGAATGAGCAATATCAATCAGGTTAAAGAAAATATTAATACTTTTACAAACTACAAAGTTATGACAGAGGAAGAAGAACAAACCGCAGAAGAAATTGCAAAGATAATTCAGTCGCAGGGCGAAATCAACTGCACCGCCTGCAAATACTGCACGGAAGTCTGCCCGAAAGGCATAAATATTCCCGCAATCTTTGCCTTGTATAATCAGTACAAAATCACAAACGACAAAAGATTTTTCCTTATTTATTACAATTCGCTTGCGGAAAGCGAAAAAGCATCTAACTGCATAAAATGCGGCGTTTGCAATTCAAACTGCCCGCAATCGCTGAACATTCCCGAACTTCTGGCAAAAATCAACGAGGAAGTTGTTCAGGGCTAAACAACAACTTTCCGAACCGTAAAGACAAAAAATTCCGTTGGGTTTCACCCAACCTAAACTCTGAATTTTCACTGTCATTGCGAGCGAAGCGTGGCAATCCCGTTCGTTTTCAGGGATTACTTCGTCGCTTCGTTGTCTTTGATTTTGTTTCACAAAATCCGCTCCTCGTAATGACGGATATTGTCGTTATGAGCATGAAAGGGGAAAGAATCCCTTTCGTCTAATTCATTTTTTCAACCCACTTCTTCAATTCTTCAACAGAGGGATTGGAATTTAATATTCTGCCCTCTACTATTGTTGCAGCAGGAGCAACACTCGGTTTCAGATTATCAACGGTCTTGCCGAAACCGCTGCCGCCCGAGGTTGCAAAAAGAATAATCTTTTTATCCGAAAAATCGTGTTTTTCCAAAAAAGTATTAACAATGGTCGGCGCAATATACCACCAGATAGGGAAACCCAAATAAACAGTGTCATATTCGGCAACGGAAAAATCGTCTTTTACCGTTTCGGGTCTTGAATTGTGGTCTTTCATCTCGACGGAACTTCTTGATTTCGGGTTTGTCCAATCCAAATCAGCCTTTGTATAAGGCTGTAAAGGCTTGATTTCATAAATATCTGCCTTTAATGCTTCTGCAAGATTTTCAGCAACTCTTTTTGTTGTTCCTGTTGCTGAAAAATACGCAACCAATACTTTTTTATCCATATTTATTTCCCCTTTGTTTGTTTCTTTTTTAACGGACAGCGCAAATACACCTGCCCCAATAATCAGTAATCCTGCAACTATAAGTAATATTTTTTTCATTCTTTTTCCTAATTTTTAAACGAAAATCATTGAATTTATAATAGCACAAACATGCAAAGTTTTATAGTTTATGTTATTATTATCTAAACAAATATTTTTATGTGTTAAAAGGAGAATTGATAATGTTAGGAAATTTCAGTTATTGTAACGCAACAAAGTTATACTTCGGTCAGGATTCATTAAATTATTTAGGAGAAGAACTTAAGAAATACGGCAAAAACGTTCAGTTGATATATGGCGGCGGCTCTATTAAAAAGAATGGAATTTTTGATGCCGTTGTGGATATTTTAAAGAAAAACGGAAAAAATATAATTGAAGATGGCGGCGTTATGCCAAACCCCACGGTTGAAAAACTTTATGAGGGTGTAAAAATTGCAAGAGAAAATAACGTTGATTTACTTTTGGCGGTAGGCGGCGGCTCCTGCTGTGACTATGCAAAAGCCGTTTCCGTGTCGATACACTGCGATGATGACCCGTGGCAAAAGTATTTTGTTCGTTTTGAAGAACCGACCTGCAAAATTGTTCCCGTAGGCTGTGTTCTCACAATGGTCGGAACAGGCTCGGAAATGAACGGGGGTTCCGTTATCACAAATCACAAAGAAAAATTAAAAGTCGGTCACGCTTTCGGTGAAGATGCTATGCCGAAATTTTCCATTTTAAACCCGACCTTCACATATTCACTTCCCGAAAGACAAATGGTTTCGGGAATATATGACATTTTCAGCCACATTTGCGAACAGTATTTTTCGGGTAATGACGACAATACAAGCGATTATATTGCGGAAGCCCTTATGAAATCGCTTATTCATTCATCACTTATCGCAAAAAGAAATCCCCAAAATTATGAGGCACGTTCAAATATTATGTGGACTGCAACATGGGCTTTAAACACGCTGATTGCAAAGGGTAAAACAACAGACTGGATGGTTCACATGTTAGGTCAGGCTGTCGGTGCTTATACCGATGCAACTCACGGAATGACACTTGCGGCAGTATCTTTGCCGTATTACAGACACATAATGCCGTACGGATTGCACAAATTCGTCCGCTTTGCAAAAGAAGTCTGGGGCGTTAATCCTGACGGAAAAACAGATAAGGCAATAGCAGATGAGGGACTTTTAAAACTTGAAAACTGGATGAATAGTCTGGGCTTGGTTTTAAGAATATCAGAACTTGGAGCAACCGAGGATATGATAGAAGGCATTGCCGATGCAACTTTCATTCTCGATGGCGGCTATAAAGTGCTTTCTAAAGACGAAGTAATACAGATTTTAAAAGAAAGTATGTAATTTTCTAATTTGTCATTCCGAATTTATTTCGGAATCTGTAAAAAATCAGCAAAAGCAGATGCTGAAACAAGTTCAGCATGACACAAAAAAACAGATTGCAGGGCGGGAAAAAACCGCCCTTTTTGCTATGACTTTAATGTAATTTTATTTTGTTTTTTTCTTAATAAATACCGTTTTTAAATATCCGAAAACATCAAATTCAGCCTTATTGTAAAAAGTTTGTAAAAATTTCCATACAATTTCGGTTTTTTAGCATGTTACCCTTGACAAATTTTTGAAACAACTTTGTGAAGAAAACTTCAAAAAACCGTGTGATTATTGGCTTTACACTTGTACGGAACAAAAAAATATGCTAATTTGAAAATACTTTCAAAAATTTGCACAACACGCCGAAAAAGAAAAATTAACTCTTTTGACGGTCTGTTTTATGATGTCGGATTTTTGTCACAGGCGTTTCATATAATAAAAATGTAAGAGGAGAAGAAAAATGATTAAAGAAAAAAATTTAGCAAAAATTTACGAAGAATTAATACCCGTAATGGCGGAAAAACTGACACCGAGAGAAAGAGATATTATTCGTCTGCATCTTGGACTTGATGACGGTATTCTAAGAGGCTTTGAAGAAATCGGACAACTTTTTGGTGTTACTAAAACAGAAGTAGAAGATATACTAAATTCCGCCAAAGAAAAAATAAATGATTTGTACATTAATATTATGCAAATCATCGGATACAAATTGCTGCTTTTCAATATTTTTGACCAATTTATAGAAGTTCCGAATGATAAAACCGAAGAACTTATTGATACTTTAAACGAAATATTAAATTATCTTGATGATGAGCAGCAACAAGTAATTAAGCACATGTTCGGGATTATCACAGGAAGGAAAGAGAATCCCATAAGGACGGCATTAGTTATGAAAATAACTGCCGTTGATGTTGACATTAATTTTAGAAAGAGTTTAGAGATACTTCGCAAACATCGTTCCTCGGGTAAATTTAAAAAAATTTTAGCAGAACACAAAAGAATTCAAGAAGAACACTCTGCCAAAATTTTAAAAGAGGTGGAAGAATTGTACAAGCAGACCGATGAATCCGACAATTCCTAATAAAAAATCCATCAATCCCCTTAATATTTCTTAATTATGTCCTTATTTGACACAGTCATTTTGCATAATAAAGATGTAAGAACAATGAGAAAAAAATCGCAAATAATACATCTTCAAAAAGAAATTAAATTTTACAAAGACAGTCTGAAATTTTTAAAAAAGGAAAAATGGAAAATTCAGGCGGTAATTAAAATGTGCAATGCGATATTAAAAGCCGCACAAAGCGAAATCGACAATGAAAAAGTATTAGAATATTCAAAACTTGTGGAACAAAGAATAAAAGAAGGTGAAAATATGCTGATTTCAATTGAACAGGGAATATTAGAAGCGAACTACAATCTGGAATTATTTTCAGCATATTTGTCGATTGAAAAATCATTTAAGTAAGAGAATTAAGGGGAAAAGAATGGATTATTTAAAATTAGCGGAAGAAAATTTCAAAAACGATAATTACAACAAGACTATCGAATACTGCGACAAACTGATAGAAAAAGGGTTATATTTAACTGACGCCTATCGGTTAAAGGCTTTTTCACAATATTTTATAAGTGATGAAAAAAATGACAAAATTATTAAAGAGGCTTTAAAAAACATCAATGTTGCAATAGAACAAGACTCCGAAAATGATGACCTTTTTTATATAAAAGCCATAATTCTGGAAGACATGGAAAAATACGAAGATGCTCTTATTGAAATAAACAAGGCGATTTTTTGTTATCCAAAAAATTCATACTACTATCACGTAAGAGGAAGAATCAATAAAAGTTTGGACAGAAAAACAGAGGCTGTTAATGATTTAACTCTTTCTTTAAAAATAAAAGATACTTCAAACGCATACAATGAACGGGGAGAGTTATATTATGATATGGACGAACCCGAACTTGCAAGACAAGATTTTCAGAGGGCGGTAGAACTTGATGATAAAAATTCCTTCGCTTGGCAAAATCTTGGTAGAGTATTATGTGATGATTTTGATTTGTACGAAGCAGCAATTTCAGCCTTTAATGCTGCTATAAAATTAAATCCTGAAAACGATTATTTATATTATCAAAGAGGTTGGGTAAAACATAAATTAAAAAGAGATAAAGAAGCGTTAGAGGATATAAACAAAGCAATAGAAATGGATTCCAAGTGCAGTTTTTATTATAAACAGAGGGGATTTCTTTTTCTTAAATTTTCACCTGAAAAAGACGGCAATAAAGAACTTCACGAAGAATTTTCTTTTTACAAACAAAAACCGTCTAAAAAAAACATAGAACTTGCGGAAAAAGATTTTAAAAAGGCGATAGAACTTGATGAAAATTACTCTCCGGCCTACAGAGCGTTGTTTACTCTATACAATAACTATAAACCCGATTACAAAAAAGAAATTGAATTTATAAATAAAGTAATTGAATTAGAATCTGATGATAAATCCCTGTATTATACAAAAGCAGGAACGGAATTTCTTTTACACGATTATAAAAACGCAATAACAGATTACAGCAAGTACTTGGAATTTGAACCCGAAGATTCCGCTGCTTACGGATACAGAGGACTTTGTTTTTCCTTCTTGGATAAAGATGAAGAAGCACTCGCTGATATGGATAAATCTCTGGAAATATCTCCTTGTGGTGAAGTTTATGTAAACAGAGGCATCGTAAAACACTCGCTCAAAGATTGCGATGGGGCTCTTGAAGATTATAAAAAAGCGCTTGAATTGGATCCCGAATTAAATGAAGCCTACTTTAATACTTGTTGCATAAAAGAAGAACAAAAAAAGTATGAAGAAGCGATAGAAAATTGTTTAACCGCTTATAAAATTTTGCTTAAAGAAGGTGAAGACTTTGATGTTAATGAGTATGTTGAAAGATTTTACATCTCCTTAAAAGGTCTTTTCGGAGAAAAAAAGTACAAAAAAGTAGTAAATATCTGCAACAAAATTATCAAAGCAGGAATAAGACACGAAAAAATCTTCAACACCAAAGGCGCCGCAAAAATAATGCTTAAAAAATACGATGATGCACTAAAAGCGTGTAATTTTGCCCTGAAACTCAACCCCGATTTTAAACCCGCAAAAATAAATTTAAAAATAATTAAAAAAAACATGAAAAATAAGGGATAACCACTTCCAATTTTGACATACTCAAATTTTATAATGAAATTGTAAGGAAATAAGAAAGAGAAAGACTATGAAAAAACAAAAAGAAAAGATATCTGTTACCTGCCCGAAATGCGGAGAAAAAATTGATATTCAGGACATTTTGGAAAACAGAAAATTTCGTGACAATTTTGAAAAGACACTTTCAGCTGATAAAAACTGGATAAATGATTTGGTAATTAAAAAAGAATGGTTTGAAACAGAAATAATTAAAATTCAGTCTAAAATCGAGAAATTATCAGAAAGTGATTCTGAAGAAGACAAAAATACGATTTCAAAATTACAGGCACAAAAATGCAATATGGAACAAATAAAACAAAAAATAATAGAACTTATGCACGGAATAGAAAAACAAATAAAATCCTTTGAAACAGAAATAAGCAGCAAAAAATTTACCTGCCCGAAATGCGGAGGAAAAATTGATGATATTGAAGACTTGCTGAAAAAGGAAATAGTTTTTTACCATGAACAAACAGGACTTTTAAGCAAGATAAAAATTTTAAAGTGCCAATTAAATGAAGCAGAAGATTTTTTAGTAAAAAGTTACGACGAAAAAGCAAGGCTTGAAAAAGAAATACACCAAATTAAGATGATGATTGAAGTATTATCCGAAAGCAATTCCGAAGAAGACAAAAATATGGTTTCACAATTAAAAGAACGATTAATTGATATTGTAAAAATGATAGACAACAAGATATCAGAAATTGAAAAATCACAAGAAAAATTAATGTCACTGGAAGAAAATATAAAATCACTGCAAGGAGAAATTAAATGACCGTAACAACAGATGATTTATTTAATTTATTACCGCCAGAAAGTCAGAAGATGGTTTTAGATTTAGTCAACAAGGATGTAGAAAAATACAAAAAGAAAACAGAAAGGGAAAATCAAAATGAAACAGTATTACGTTGAGTATTACACATTAAGCGGACAAAAAGTCGGAATGACGATTTCTGCAATCAATCCGCTTGAAGCGGTAGTTTTTGCAAGAAAATTACCCGATTTCAAATGCCTTGTATGGTATCCGAAAGAGGTGTAAATGCTGAAAGGGATAGTGTTGCTATTAATATTGTATTACTTAAACTCAAAGGCAGGAGAATTCCTGCCGAGAGGGTAAGTAATTGCCACGCTCTCTCGGGCTCGGAATAATATTTGTTGTCATTCTGAGGCTTTGCCGGAGAATCCTGTCGATAGATATCCACATGTTTTAACCCCGCACCCTGCCCTCTCTCTCAAGGGACGAGGGAATATATAAAAATCCGAAAACCAAACGGAATTATCAAGCCAAAATCAGTTTGCGGAATTTCGGTTAATCAACTTATAAGCGTGAGGATTAGCCTGTCTTGCGTTTGTTACTATAAAAAACGATTTCAGTTTCCTCGCCGTCTGGTCTTTATCTGAAATAATATGCAAATTCGTATCTCTGAAATCGACAGAAACGGAGCCGCCGCCGTCAAAAGCCATACCCTTTTCAAAACCTGCCTCTTTTAATATCACCGCCGCATCGGGCAGGGAAATCGGGTGTTCCCTCGTCGCAATAATAAAATACAAATTGTTATCCTTTATACCGACAAAGGTTCTTGCATATTTTGCAAGCGAAGATGCGGACTGGCTGATAATGGTTCCGTCTTTATCCGTAAGTACAAAAAATTCTTCCGCCAGACGAAGTTCGGGAACAAGCCCGGGGCCGCCCTGTACGGCGTGCAAAATCATATAACCGTCAGGTGCTTTATCATTATGCAAAGCGATATCGTATTTTAACTCGCCCGTCGTATTGGACTTTAAAACCCTTAACTCGCTTCTGTTTAAAATTTTATCCATATAAGGCTGCAAATGCTTATTTTCGACTAAACTTTTATTGTTATGCGGGTCTAAAATCTGCTGACCGTCAATCGTCACATAAGAAACCGTCTGATGATTTTTGGGGTCAAAAAAACCTGCATTGATAACAAGTCTTGCTCCCGTTTCCTCAAAAACTTCTTCATTCGTTTTTAAATTCGTAACAACATAAGGCTTAAATTCACCCTTTAACAGTTTGGTATCGAGTTTTATCGTATAAAGCCCGTCCGTTTCCGAAACGGTAATATCGGGTTCTTTTTTTACATTCTGACTTTTGAAATTAGATTTTACTTTTTCTTTCAGGCTTGTTTTCTGCACAGGTACGGAAACATTAAAGACTTTTACATCGACCTCCGACGCCAAAACAAAACTCTGAAAATATAAACAAAAAAATAAAATCAAATATTTTTTCAAACTATAAATCCTTTTGTTTTTTCAAAAATCTGTTTACAAAGTATAACACAAAGGGGGCGAGAAATGCCGTGATAACGGGGTGTAAAATACCTTTTTCGGCAAGCATATCCAAAAACGGCATCGTAATATAATATAAAAAGATTGTAATAACCGCAATCGTAAAACCGATAACTCTGGGGTCTCTGGGTTTTGCAAAGCCGAGCAGACAGCCGAGAATAACAAAAAGAACGGCTATAATCGATTGAGAAAATCTTTCCAGATATTTATTGAGCATAAAGCGGTATTCATCGTCCATAGACTCTGTTTTTAAAAGATGAATATATCTTTTAAGTTCTCTGTTTGTCATATCTCTGTCACGTTTCAGAGAAAACTTCATAAGTTCATAGGCGTTACGTCCTCTTTCACCCGACAAAATTTCTATATCTTTTTCGCTTCCGACTTTTTCATAAACGCCCTCTTTTGAAAGTTCATAAGTCAGTGCTTTATTGATTGTCCAGTCATGAGTCTGCTCATTGTATTTTACAAAGTCGGACATATAAATACTGTTTAAAATACTGCTGCCCTTTTTGTTTTCATCTTTCGCAAAATTGAGAACAACGACGTTTGTAATTTTATAACTTCTGAAATCGGGAACAATAATAACCCTCTGCATTGCGTCATGCTCGTCTTTTACGGGAAAAACAAAATGAGTTCCGCCGTTATATCTTTTCATAATGTCAAAATTCATCGAGGCATAAGGAATAAGCCTGTCTCTGACAATGAAGGATAAAAAAGCAACAATGACACCCAAAAAGAGCGCCGAAGCGATAATTCGGTAAAAAGATGCTCCGCAAGCCCTCATTACCGTAATTTCGGAATCCTTGCTCAATTTGTCAAAAGTAAACAAAGAACCCAAAAGTACACCGACAGGCAAAGCATTACCGAGAATTTTCGGTATTTCACAAAGTATTGCGGAAATACCCATTTCAAGAGTATAAGTTCCGTTCAAAACTCTCTGTACCGTTCTGAGCAAAATCTCGGGCGCAATCCAGATAATCGAGAACAGCAAAATACATACCGTTGTTGCACCTAATACCTGAAAAAATATATATTTATCAAGGATTTTAAAATTTTTCATTAAAGAGTAAAATCCTTTCCGAGATAAAATTCTTTTGCAACAGCATTTGCGGCAACTTCCGAACTTTTGCCCTCAATTTTAATTTTTCCGTCGAAAATCACATAAGCCCTGTCAGTAATTGACAAGGTAGCCTTCGGGTTGTGGTCGGTAATTAATACGCCGAGCCCTTTTTCTTCCGAAAGGTGTTTAATATTTTCTTTAATTTCACCGATTGCAATAGGATCAATACCGGTAAAAGGTTCATCAAGAAGTATAAATTCGGGGCTGGCAGCCAAAGCCCTTGCAAGTTCTACACGGCGTCGTTCACCGCCCGAGAGTCTCATTGCCATTTCCGAACGTAATTTTTTAACACCAAATTCGTCAAGTAAATCTTCCAGTTTCTTTTCTTTTTCATCTTGTGTCAGTTTTTCGTTGATTTCCAAAACCAATCTGATATTATCTTCAACTGAGAGTTTTCTGAAAATAGACGGCTCCTGCGGAAGATAGCCTATTCCGAGTTTTGCTCTTTTATTCATGGTCAGTGTCGTTAAGTCCAAATTATCAAGAAAAATCCGACCGTCTGCGGGTTTAACAAGTCCGACAATCATGTAAAAGGTTGTCGTTTTACCCGCTCCGTTTGGGCCCAAAAGACCAACAACTTCTGACTTGTTAACCGTAAAACTTACATCATTTACGACTGTTCTGTCACCGTATATCTTTACTAAATTTTGTGCTTTAATCTGCATTTTCAACTCCCGTATAAAATAATTATAACAGAAATAAATTGACATGAAAAATAATTTTCGGTTAAAAACAGTGTTATTTTTTATATTCTTTTTCTATTTTTGCAATGTAGTTTTTAAGTTCTTTTATTTGTGTCGGTTTTAAATATTTAAAGGCGCCCTTTTTTAATCCGAGCAAATCAACACAGCCATGATGCGTTCTTTTGAGAGATATTACGGGGTGTTTCACAGCTTCCGCCATTTTGCGAATTTGTCTGTTCATACCCTGCCTTAAAACAACCGTTAAGACGGTATTTCCGTCCTCGATATCTTCGACAGAGGCTTCGGCATAAGCAATTTTACCCTTTTGAATTTCTAAGCCCTTTGCCCAGCGAATTAAATCGTTTTGTTCGATTAATCCCTCAACACAAACTCTGTAAACCTTTGGAATTTTGATGCTCGGGTGTGTCATTTTATTGATTAAATCACCGTCATCGGTCAAAATTAACAAACCCGTTGAGTCTTTATCAAGTCTGCCGACAGGTTTTAAATGCTGAACTTCGGGCGGTAATATGTCATAAATCGTTTTTCTGTTTTTTTCGTCACTTTTTGTCGTTATATAACCCGCAGGCTTATAATATTTTATATATGTAAATTCTTTGTTTACTTCAATCGGTTTGTCATTTACCGTAATTTTATCTTTTCTGTTGACGGTCGTGGAAAAATCACGGACAATTTCACCGTTCACTTTAACTTTGCCCGCCTCAATTAACTCATCGGCTTTACGTCTTGAATACAAACCCGTTGACGCTATAAATTTATTTAATCTTACTTTTTCATTTCCGTTCATAATTTTAATAATACATAAAGTAAAAATTTTCCGCAAACAAAATCATGCCGTTTTTATAAAAAATCATGGAAACGCATGGGGGACATGGGTTTTGCATGATTTGCCCATGAAGTGCGGAAAGACTGAAAAGTAAAAATTAATTGTAACGAAATGTAACAGAAATGAAAGAAAAAATTAAAGTTTCAGTAATGACAGCCGATAACATGCATGTAGGTAAGTGAATTAAGGAGCAAGACAATGGGCTTAGCATCATCACAAGCAAGAATGTTACTTTTAACAGCAAGGAAAAGTGACCTTGAATACAGAGCTCAAATGATATCTCAGAGAAAAATTGATTTATCAATGCAGACTGAGGAAATTGCGACCAGATATTCACAGGCTACTTCAAACAGAAAGATGTATCTTGTAAATGGTGTAATACTCGGAGAAGATGAATCTTCAAAAGAGAAGTTATCCTATGCAGGATTAATGGCAACGAACAACGATGCAACAACAGGTAATTTCCTTGTAAGATTGGCAAGCAACGGAAAATATTTGGTAACAGGTGAATCTGCTGATGTACAGATGCAATATGCAATGAAGATAATGGAAAGATTGGCAAGAACCGAAGAAGGCGGCTTGGAAGCATATACAGATGAAAATGGTTCAATAGATTACAATGCTTTGTACAATAAATATGCAAACCGGATGTACTTTGACGGATATTCAACCAAATCGGGAGAAGTAGAATCACCCGCATTTACAAATGCAGACTTATTCCAGGAAGCAATCAGAAACGGTTCGTTGTACTTATACAAGGCAGATGTACCGTCAGGACAGACAACGGATTCTGCATTAAGAGTAGAATTTAAGAACACTGCTTGGAGTTCAATCAGCAGTATTCAGGATAAATACTATACGGAAGATGATCCGGCGGCAAAAGCGGATTACGAAGCAAAAACATTAACATTATCAAATCAGGATAAAATGCTGGATTTGGAATTAAACAAAATCCAGACACAACATAAAGCAATCGAAACAGAATATGATTCAGTTAAGAAAGTAATTGAAAAGAACATTGAAGTTTCGTACAAGATATTTGCTTAAACAATAATTGAAAACACATTCACACACTTACCACAGTTTTTAGGGCGGTCAACCGCCCTTTTTTATTGCTGAT
>JAILHI010000090.1 GCA_024695865.1 Candidatus Gastranaerophilales bacterium | reverse complement strand
TTTGTAGGTGCAAGCAGATTTGGTAACAATTTTATCGCTTAACCAAATTAAATAAGATTTTATAATTAACTCTCAAACTTTCAAAATTTAAAACTCTCACACTCTCACACAATTTTTAGCCCGCATTAAGCGGGCTTTTTTATTTGCTGCGCTTCGCTCGCAAAAAAGTATGCCGTCATTGCGAGGAGGGCAAGATTTGCCCGACGTGGCAATCCAGCGGTTTTTGTGTAGGACGAAGTCCGAAGTAGCGAAAACATAAATTGACGGCAACGAAGTGAAGCGACCTGTGAGCAGAGGCTGAAGGGCTTGCGAGGAGCAAGACCGTAACGCCGTTTATTGCGAACAGGTCAAGACAGTGAACAGGTGCTTTTTGTGAAACAAAAATCAAGACAGGAACGTTTGCACCGAAAATGATTACCACATTTTTATCCATCACCCTGGCCCGCCTTTTGCAAAAAAAATCTCTCTTTTTCAAGAGAGATTTTTTGGTTTTCTTTTTTATTTTTCTTTTTTATTTTTCTTTTTAAACAATTTCAGTTTTGTTTTTTTGTCCTGGCAGCCGCAGGTGCAATCCTTATCGCACTTCTTTTCGCAGTTGCATTTTTTGTCCTGACAACCGCAGGTACAATCTTTATCGCATTTCTTTTCACATTTGCACTTTTTGTCATGACATTTGCATTTGCAATCTTTGTCCTCGCAGACTTTTTTGTCGTGGCAGCCACAGGTGCAATCCTTATCGCACTTCTTTTCGCATTTGCATTTTACTGCCTTATGACAGGCGCAATCACAATTTGTGTCAGCACAACCGCAATTTTCACAGGCAAAAGTTACATTTGAAAACAATAACATTGCCGCTATTGCAAACAAACCCGTTAAAAATTTTTTCATTGTTTCTCCTTTTTTAATATGTTGTCTCTAAATGATAAAACCCGTTTTTAATTTTGTCAAGTTATAGAAAATCCGATACCAAGGTCTGTGATTTTTCAAAAATATCTTCTTCATCTATATTTAAATAATTCATATCCTTTTCGGTTTTAAACCAGGATATCTGACGTTTTATGTAGTGTCTTGTATTTTTCTTAATTTCCTCGGCGGCATAAGCCAAATCACCGTTGTTATACAAAACATCATACAGTTCTTTTATCCCTATTGTATTCATAAGAATACCGTTTTGACCGTATTTCCCGAACAAAAACTCTGCCTCTTTCAAAAGTCCCGCTTCGAACATTTTATCAACACGCAAATTTGCCCTGTCATAAAGATACTGCCTGTCTTTTGCGTTCAAACACAGCCACAAAATATCGTAAGGACAGTCTTTCGACTCGGGAACGACATTTGCTTTTGATATTTCCAGAGCACGAATAATTTTTCTTTTGTTATTGATATGAATTTTTTCGGTAAGTTCGGGGTTTAAGGCAGATAATTCCTTATACAGTTCTTCATTAGACAAATTTTCGGCTTTTGTCCGAAATTCATAATCGGGCATCACCTCGGGGATATCAAAAGTTCCCCGCAAAGAACGGAAATAAAGCCCCGTCCCGCCCGTAACAATCGGCAGTTTTCCCCGTTTATTAATATCTCTGATACAGTTATCCGCATCTTTTACAAATCTTCCGACGGAATATTCATCTGTAACATCACAAATATCAATCAAATAATGAGGAATATTTTTCTTTTCCTCATCGGTCGGTTTTGCGGTTGCGATATTAATTTCTTTATAAATATATCTTGAATCGGCGGAAATTATCTCTCCGCAAAATTTTTCGGCAAGTTTTACCGCCAAATCGGACTTACCCGTTGCACTCGGGCCCGCTAACGCTATTATCTTGATTTTTTGTTCCATAATACAAAAATACTGTTATTACGTAGTACATACAATACAAAAAAGACAAAAACATCGGAATAAATGCCAAATACTGATTGTCTAAAAAGATATTAAAAACGGATAAAACAATATTCAGCAAAAACATTACCGAAACAATAAGAATTGATGCGGTAAAATTTTTGAAGGTGAATTTTGTCGCCTCTAAAATTGCGATAAAAGGGTTTTTACCCGAATAATAAACGGCAGGCGCAAACCACAAAACAAAAATATGAAATACAAACAAAACCAAAATTCCGACGGCAAAAATCAGAACAAGTGTTTCCAACTGCTCGGGGGTAAAATTATTCTTCAAAAATTCCGCAATTTCAGCCTGAGAGGAATTATTTACAACGGTTAAAAAGTCTTTCGGCAAATTATTTGCCAGAAACAATTTTACTGCAAAAACTCTGTAAAGTTCAAAAACACCGTAAGCCAAAGCAATATATATCCCCGTAACAACGGTAACAGGAAGCATATATTCCGAAACACCGGGGAAAAAACTCTTTAAAATTTCAAGGTTGTTAAGGTTTCTTTGTTCGGGGTTTTCATAAGTCTTTCCATAAAAAGAAACAGTTGTTTTAACGCAGTTATACCAGCCCGAAAGAAATGCCGTCATGCAAAGAAAAGCAATTATCAGCGTAAAGATAAAGCCCATAAAACTCATATTTGCAGATAAAGGCATTACAACAAACATAAGCACCAAAATACCGATAAACAACGGCTGAATAACCATATGGTTATTTTTAAACAAAATAAAGGCTTCTCTGAACAGACTGCGTTTCATAATAAAGTGATTATATCATACTTTAAAATATTCAACAAAAACTTATCACAAAGACGGCTTTTTTCGTATTTGCAAGACCCAATATTGCAATTCGTTTCCGTTTTTCACCAAGTAAAAAAGCACCTGCAAAACAGGTGCTTTTCGTTAGTTAGATTTTAAATTAAGTCCAAGAGTTAAGTAATTCCTGATACTTGTTGCGAACTCTTGTTGTCAAGTCACTGGTTGAAATATCACCGTTTCCGTCGGTATCAAGACCTGAGTTAGCGTTGTAATATTTTTCACCTGCAACGGTTAAGACTTCTCTGTTAGCATAAGCGGGTAAGAAGGCTAATGCGTACAGGGTGCCTGCTTCAATATGTCTGCCGTCATTCATACCAACTGCTTTTAAGTTTGATTCATAGAATTTTTCAACATAATCAAGTTGTTCGATAGGTGACATTGCAGCGAGTTCAGCCGTTGAAGTGCCTAAGCCCTGAGCGGTTGAAGGCATAAACTGAATTAAACCTGTTGAACCTGAACTGCCGTTTACGGCTTTTGAGTTTAATCCTGATTCACTGTACATCATACCGAGTAAATCAGCGGGGTCACAGTTCAATCTCTTTGCAATTTCTTCAACTTTTGCGGTAAATCCTGCACCGTTTTTAGCATCGATTTGTGCTGCCAATTCTTCAGGAACGCTTCCGTTGTAAACACTGTTTTCTCTTAAAGTCGCTTCTCTTTCTTCTTTAGCCTGTGCATCTTTAAGTTTTGTCTGCAATTCGGTTATCTGGGTTTTTGCTTCCTGAACTTTTTCGTTCTTTTCGTTTCTGATTTTTGTAATATCTTCATCGAAATTTTTTATTGATTTTGTAATACCCTTACGAGCTTCTTCGGGCATGCCTTTGCAGAAACCTTCAGAATTTTGAAGTGTTTCGGACAATAAATTCTGTTTTTGTTCTTCTAACTGTTGTTTTTCGCCTTCTAATTTTGTTTTTTCTGCTTCAGCCTCTGAAATTTTTTGTTCTAATTCCTGATTTTCCTGTTCTTTGGCTTCTTTTTCCTGTTTAAGATTGTCAATTTTTCCCTGAATTTCAGTTTGCTTTGCCTGACCGTTTTCATCATCTGCCGCAATTTCAGACATTGATGCTTCATTTTCTGAAATCTGAGAATCTATATCAGCCATAAAGTTTTTGTTTGAATCTATTGAGGATTTAGCATCGCTGATGATATCGTCCTGAGCGTGAATTTCATCATCCTTGCCTTTGATTTGATTTTCTAATTCCTGTTCTTTTTCCTTGTAAGCCTCATATTCTTCGTCAGAAACGCCGTTATTTTTCATAGCGTTTTCTTTTTCTTTTTCTTTTTCTTCGATTTCCTGATCGGCTTGTTTTTCTATTTCTTCAATTTCGCTGTTTTTTGTATCAATATCCTGCTGAATTTGTTCGGCAGTTTCACCTTTTGCTTCGGATAAAGCGGGTTTTTTAGCATCACCCGTAGGTGCTGCACCGCCTGTTCTGCCTGCTCCGCCTGCGCCATGTCCGCCGCCGACTCCGCCGGCTCCGCCTGCTCCGCCTGCTTCACCTGCACCTGATGCTTTGGGGGTTTCTTTTGCAGGCTGTTCTTCCACCTTTTTATCGTTTTCTTCTTTTAATGCTTCTTCAACAGCCTTTTCTGCTGCTCCTTCAAGGTCAACGCCTAATTCTTTTAAAACGTTATTTATGTCGTCCATCGACAAATCGCCGTTATTGCCGTCTTTTCCGATTATTGATTCAATTAACTGTGTTAATTCGGCTTCCGAAATTTCTTCGTTGCCGTCTGCATCAGCCATGGCCTGAACTTCGTCAATGGAGATGAAAGACTGTATCATATTTACCAAAGCAGCATCTTCATCAGTGGCATTTTCACCGACAATTTCCTTTATATCGGCGCCGGATAACAGTTTTTCAAGGTCAAGACCTTTTATCTTGTCAAGACTTGCCGACGAGAACAATGACAGGCTCTTTGCCAAATCGGTGTTTTGCTTGCCTGCTGCCGTCGTATTGTACTTATTACCTTGTATTCCGACCTTTTGAAGATATGCTTTAAAATCTACCATAGTTCTATTCCTTACACTTTACATGGTTTTTATCGGTTTTTTTCTCAATTTTCTTTAATTTTTTCCGCAAAATTTAGAAATATTTTAAGAAAAATTTACAAAAGTTTACACATTTTATCTGTTTTTTATAACTTGTATTGTTTCTTTTTTGTTTTTCAAAAATTCAATATGTTCTTTACGGATTTTTTCCCCAGCAAGCAGAACGGGTATTCCCGGGGGGTATTCCGAAATAATTTCCCCGCATATTTTTCCGATGGAATTTTCAGCAGACACTTCTTCTTTTTCCGAAAAATAAGCATTTTTTAAGGACATTTGCATTTTGGGAATAAAATAAGGTGTTTGTTCCGTCGGCTTCTGCGGTAAATTGGGATAGCATGCTATTTTTTTCAGAGCCTTTCCGAGTTTTTTAAGTTTTTGTTTTGTTGTGCCCAAACCCGTTAAAAGCAGACTTGCTCTGTTGTTTGTAAGTTCATCTTCGATATTAAAATTTTCAAACAAACTGTCAGACAAATTATAACCCGACATGCCCGTTATTTTGACAAGTATTTTTGTTTCATCGTTAAAATCGCAAAATTGTATTTTTTCGTCATTTTGAAACTCGTTTTTAAATTGTCTGATGTCGGAAACTAACCTGCTGATTTGTTTTTTGCCATTTGGAGAAGCAAGATAATTAATTGTTTCTTCAATAGCCATAATCATCGGGAAAGACGGAGAAGTTGTGTTTATCAAATTTAAAGAATTTTGAATATTTTCGGGGCAGACATTTTCGCCGCAAAGCATTACCGCACAGGGATTAGGCGCCCCGCAGGTTTTATGCAGGGATTGTATTGCAATATCGGCACCGAGTTTTACCGCATTTTCGCCAAAAACTTCGGGATAAAAAGATTTTAAGGCTCCGTGCGCCTCATCAACAATTAAAATTTTATTATATTTATGACAAACCTCTGCAATTGCCTTAATGTCCGAAGTAACACCCTCATACGTCGGCGATGTGATAATTACCGCCTTTACGGTTTTGTTTTCAATCAGTTTTTTTTCAATTTCAGAGGGTGAAACAGGGTCAAAAATTTCCCATTCAGAATTTAATTCAGGCAATATCCAGACGGGTTCCGCCCCCGTCAAAATCAATCCGTTTAAAACTGACTGATGACAGTTTCTCGCAATGAGAACTTTGTCCTTTTCTCTCAAAAATGACAGCATTGAAGCAATTATGCCTGATGAGGAGCCGTTTATCAGATAAAAAAGACTTTTAACGCCAAGTAATTCCGCAGATTTTTTCATTGCAGACATAATGCTGTTTTCGGGATTTCCGAGGTTATCAAGACCGTTTACTTCCGATAAATCGTATTCGTAAAAACTGTTTCCAAAGATTTTTTTACAGTTTGGAACGATAAAATTATCCCTGTCGTGTGACGGGGTTGTAAATAATTTTCTGTCCGATTTTGATATTTTTTCCGTAGTTGTTCTGATTGTCATAATTTAATTTTAAAATAAATGACGGTAAAATCAAACAGGTCACCCTCTCGGATTCAGAATGACAAAATAAGAGATTGCCGCGTCGGGCATTTTGCCCTCATCGCAATGACGACATATTATAGACATACTAAAAAAGCCCATGATTTAAAATCATGAGCCTTTTTAAAAAATCAGTTATTTTTATTAACCCTGAATAATTTTTATACCTGATGAAGTACCAAGACTGAATGCGCCTGCATTAACCATAGCCTCTGCCGCTGCTCTGTCACGGATACCGCCTGATGCCTTAACTTTAAGACCTGCTGCATTAACAGTATCATACATAAGTTTTACATCTTCTGCTTTTGCACCGACACCGCCGTTTACAAAACCCGTTGATGTTTTAACGTAATCTGCTTTTGCTGCGATTGCGCATTTGCATGCTTCAACGATTTCTTCTTTTGTTAAATAATCTGTTTCGATAATTACTTTCAAAGTAGTTTTTCCGCAAGCCGCCTTAACGGTTTTAATGTCTTCCGTAACAACGTCCCATTCTGCGTTTTTAACTGCCTGAATGTTCAAAACCATGTCAACTTCGTCAGCGCCGTCTTCGATTGCTCTTTTTGCTTCAAAAGCCTTTGCATCGGGTACCATTGCACCGAGAGGGAAACCTACAACGGTAATAACCTGAGCACCGCTGCCTTTCAAAACTTCTGCCGCTCTTTTTACGTTAATAGGGTTAACGCAAACACCTTTAAAATGATTTTCTTTTGCTTCCTGATACAACTTTTCCAAAGCCTCGTTAGTTGCTGTCGGTTTTAAAAGAGTGTGTTCTATGTACTTGTTCATTTCCATTTTTGAGCCTCCTAAATTGCCTCTAATACCTTTGTTGATTTGAATTTCTTTGGTGAACAATGTTCAATATATTCTTTTAATATATCAAAACATGGTTTTGAAACTCTTACATTTGCAAGTTTATCATAATCGGTTAAAATATTGAAGTCTGTTTCCTGCAAAGTTTTTAAAAAATCTTTTATTTTAGGGTGTATTCTTAAAAGTTTTTCGTCTGAAGTTTTATGGTTAAGACAAATCAAGCCGCCGTGTTCAAAAGAGAATTTTGAATAATTATCTCCGATTTTTTCCCTGCATACATTACAGACATTAAATTCGGGATTATACCCTAAAACCTGCATTATTTTCAGTTGAAATCTTATTGCCGCAAGAATTATTTCGACTTCCGTCGTACTATTTGAAATTCTGTCAAGCACCGAATAAAAAATATCATAAATCACATCACTGTTTTCATCATTCTCTTCGCCAAAATTTTTAATGGTTTCGGCGCAGTAAATCGAATAAAACATTTTTTCGGTATTCTGTCTGATACGGAAAAACGAATTGACAATTTCCGCCTGAGAAACCGTATCCATTGACTTTCCTTTTGTAAGAAGAAGATTATTTGCAACGAACATGTCCATTCTTCCGCAGAGTTTTCCGTTCGGTTTTTTTGAGCCTTTGGCAAGACATCTGATAAGCCCTTTGTCTTTTGAATACATCATGACAATCTTATCGGCTTCGCCATAGTCGTAGGATTTTAAATTTATTGCGTTAGTTGTATATTTTTGTCTCATATCGGTTATACATCAAAACTTGTGCCGTGGAACGCACCACGCATATACTGCTGAAGTTCTATCTTGTTATCACTGAAGAACAGTGCATTTTCTTTTGAAATAATACCGCTCTTGTAAAGGTTGAACAAAGAGGTATTTAAAGAAATCATTTCGTTGAAATTACCTTTTTTAACAAGGTCGTAAATCTGTTCGAGAGAATCTCTTAAAATAAAATCTTTAACCGTCGGGGTATTTACGAGAATTTCACAGGCGGGAATACGTCCGGGTTTATCAATTCTCGGGATAAGTCTTTGGGCAATCGTTCCTCTTAAAGCCTCTGCAATTTGTTTTTTGATTGACTCTCTGTCTTTCGGTTCGTAAAAACCTAACATACGGTTAATGGTCTGAATAGCATCGTTTGTATGCATTGTTGCGAGAACAAGGTGACCTGTTTCCGCCGCTTTCAGAGCCGCCGTCATGGTGTCTAAATCTCTGATTTCACCGACAAGAATAACATCGGGGTCTTGTCTTAAAGCATATTTAACACCCTCGGGGAAAGACGGTGTATCGATTTCAAGTTGTCTTTGAGTGATGATACATTTATTCGGGGTAAAAAGATATTCAACAGGGTCTTCAATGGTTATGATATGTTTTTCCTGCGTGTTGTTGATGTTGTTAATCATTGCCGCAAGAGTTGAAGATTTACCGCTTCCCGTTGCCCCCGTAACTAGAACGATACCGTTTCCGAACATTGTGAATTTTTCAATGGATTTTGGAAGATTTAATTCTTCAACCGTCGGAATTTGAAGTGAAATTACACGGATAACCATAAACATTTTTCCGAGTTCACGGGATAAATTTATACGAAATCTCGAAACCCCCGGTAAGTCATAGGAAAAGTCCGCATCAAAAGTATCATAAGCCTTGTTTCTGAAAGACGTCGGTATAACAAGTTCTACCGTCTGGAAAAAATCTTCTTCCGTTATCGGCGGGAGATTTGTTCTGATAATTTTACCGTCTTTTCTGACAGCGGGCGGCTCGTTGATTTTTATGTGAATATCTGAAATTTTGTTTGCAACGGCACTTTTTAATAAAGTAATAATGCTAAAATTTGACATATTTTAAAAAATCTTTCACTTGTTAAAACCATGAAAATGTTTTAATATTATATCATTTTTTTTCACAAAAGACATATTATTTCAAAACATTTACGTTATTGCGAAAAATGCGTCAGAATTTTGCGGCGATACCGTCAAAAAACAGTTGCCGTCATTGCGAGGCTTGCCCGAAGCAATCCCTGAAAACGAAAGGGATTGCCACGCTTTGTCTTGGATTTTGTTTCACAAAAAGCACCTGTTCACTGTCTTGACCTGTTCGCAATAAACGGCGTTACGGGCAAGGCTCATCGCCTTGACCCTTCAGCCTCTGCTCACAGGTCGCTTCACTGCGTTGCCGTTCACTTTGCTTTTTGCCACTTCGGACTTCGTCCTACACAAAATCCGCTCGCTCGCAAAGACGCAGATTGTCATTGTTTGCAAAGCAAAACAATTACGTTCGGTAAATATTTATTCCGCCTTTTCGTTTTCCAAAATTTCGTCCAATAGGGAAATAATTTTGCCGTAATTTTCTTCCGTAACAAGTTTTCCTCTGTATTCCGATGCGCCCCGCACACCTTTTATATAATAAGGATAAAACTTGCGGAAAAACTTAATCCCGTTTAATTCGCCTCTGAAAGCAATTTCGTTGTCCAAATGCTCTTTTAAATCTGCTATCTTTTCGCTTAAACTTTTTGCGGGTAATTTTTCACCCGTTTTTAAAAAGTAATCAATTTGAGCGGGTAACCACGGATTGCCCAAAAGTCCTCTGCCTATTGCGACACCGTCCGCCCCGGAATCTTCAAGCGCCTGCTTTGCCGTTTCTTCGGAAACAATGTCGCCGTTTATAAAATACGGTATGTCAATCTCGCCTTTGAGGGCTGAAACCCTTTTCCAATCTGCCGTTCCCGCATACATCTGTACTCTCGTTCTTGCATGAACACAAACCGCATCAGCGCCCGCGTCCTGCATTTTAACCGCAAATTCAACAAAATTGATTAAATTCTGATTAATTCCGAGCCGGAATTTGCACGTTACAGGCAAAGCAACGGTATCTTTTACCGCCTTGACCAAATCTGCCGCCGTCTGCGGACTTTTCATAAGCGCACAGCCGTCCGTTGCTTTCATAACCTTATTTACGGGACAACCCATGTTTATATCAATGATAGTTGCTCTGTCCTTTAAAATATCCGCCGATTTTGCAACCAAAGGCGGTTTATGCCCCGATATCTGAAAGGATACGGGCTTTTCGTCACTGTCGGTATGAATAATATGACTTTCCTTCTGCTGAACAAGAGCCTCGGAACTTATCATTTCCGTCACAATAAGACAGTCTTTTGAGTATTTTCTGATAAGTTTTCTGAGAACATAATCCGTTATGCCCGCCATCGGAGCGGATATAACTTTTGAATTTATTTCAACATCTCTTATTCTGATTTTATTTTGACTGCTGTATTCTTTGTCTTGCGTATTTTGTGTATTCATTGGTTTCGTTTGTTAATTCCAGATATTTTTTGTAATTTTTTACAGCCCTCGGAAAATCTTTCAGGCTGTCATAATCAACACCTAAAGAATAGTAAACAAGCGCAATTGAAGAATCTATTGCCGTAACCTTTTCGTAATCCGCAACCGCAAGTTTAAAATCCCCGAGCGCATCATAAACCATAGCCCTGTAATAGTAAGGCATATAACCGCCGAGATTTTTCTTTATAAGACCCGTCAAAAGAGTTTCTGCGGCACGGTAGTCGTGATTTTCGTATTTTTCAACTGCGGCCTTTAAATCCGTTTCCGCTTTTTTGGAATTGATATAATTTTCAAGTTCTTTGTATTTTGCATTTTGTTTGTTGGTAATTTTTTTCAGATAAGTTTCGGCGTTTGTCAAATCGTCCTGCTGAATGTAAATACCTGCCATTGTAAGTAAAATTTCGTTGTCGTCGGGCTTTTCCGCAAGCGCTTTTTTGTAAAAATCAAGCGCCTTTGTATAATCGTTCATAAGCAGATAAACACCCGCAATGCCGATGTAGGAATTGTAACCCTGCGGGGATATCTTCTGATATTTTGCAAGCGCTTCCGAATACTGCTTGTTTTCGGTAAGTTTTTCGGCTTCCGCATACATCGAGTTTGAATATCTCGATTTTACGCTTTTACTGAACTCTTTAACCTGTTCATCGTTCGGGAATTTTTGCAGGGCAAGTTCGGCATAAGCCGATGCGTTTGCAAAATCGTTTCTGCCGTTGTAAATCTGTCCCAGATTCAGATAAAGCGTTTTGTCGTTCGGGTTGGCTTCAATAGCAAGTTTATAATACTTTATTGCCTTTTCGATATCTTTATTTTTATGCGCTGTATAAGCGGTTTGAGCATAAAATTCGGGGGAAAGCGATATTCCCTGCGCTTTAAGAGTTGATAAAGCGTCCTCTGTCGGCATGTTTTTGGAATAAATTTCCGCAAGTCCGAATTGGGCCTCTGAATTTTGTGCATCGTATTTTAAAACGTTTTTGTATTCTTCTGTTGCATTTTCCCACATGCTTAAAGCCTGAAAACTCTTTGCCTTTTGAAGTCTTGCCTGAACATTCTTCGGGTCAATCAAAAGCGCCTTGTTGCAAAAATCAATGGACTCTTTGTATTTGCGTTGGTCATAATATAAAATAGCGGTGTTTACCTTTGAAATAACGAGAGCAGGATTGAGTTTTTCGGCCTTTTGATATTCCGCCAGAGCCCATTCCGTATTTCCTCTCTTTTGGTAAATTGTTCCCAGATTGCAGTGAGCCTCGGCATCAGACGGGTTTTTATCCACTCTTTGACGACAAATTCTTTCAAGAGAATTTAAAACTTCCTCTTTTTCATTTGATGCAGAAAGTGCAAAATTATACTGCGCCGCCGCCAAATCAGCCTGACCCGATTCCTCATAGGCTCTTGCAAGAGAAAGTCTTAACTCGGCATCGTTCGGTTCAAGTTCAACCGCTTTTTCGTAATATTTTACCGCCTGATAAGGCTGACCTAAAATTTTTAAAACATCGCCAAGCCCGTTGTTTGCGTATTTTGCGTTTACAGGGTCTTCCAAAGCCCTGTAAAAATCATAGCCCGCAGCCGCAAATTCACCCTGATATCTGAGATTTTTTCCGCTTTTAACAAGCCCCTCTCCCGTAATATCACATTTTAAACTCTGTTCAAGCGCCGTAAGGTTTGAAACGGCTGATGCATAAGCCTCCGAATAATGACTTTTTGCAGAGGTTCCGTTAAAACATACAAAATAAAATAATGCCGATTTAATATCGGATAACGCCTTCTTCGGAGATTTTTCGGTGTCGTTGTAATACTTTGCACGGGAAATGTAGGCGTTTATCAAACCGATTTTTGCGGACGTGTCGTTTGAATCTTCTCTTAATGCCGTTCTGAAAGACTTTATTGCGCTCGAATACTGACCGCTCTGATAAAAAGTCTGACCCTGTGATGTAAAATAATTCGGCGGGTTGTCGTCATAAGTTTCCGCCAAAACCGGCACGGCCGAAATCGTTAAACTCAAAATTACCAAAGGTATTAAATTCTTTTTCAACATATTTTCTCTTTCCGCAAAATCATGTTTGTATTTTTATATTGTAACCTTTCCGACAAAAAAAATAATATCCTGTCGGGTATTGTAACTTAAAATAAAAGCCGTCCTGTAAAGAACGGCTTAAAAAACTTTTTATTGTTACAAAAATTACTTTCCGTTAACAACAGTTTTGAATTTCTTACCAGCTAAGAATACAGGAGCTGTCTTTGCAGGGATTTTGATTTCTGCGCCTGTTTGAGGATTGCGGCCTGTTCTTGCTGCTCTTTTTCTTGCTTCAAAAGTACCGAAACCAACTAAAGTTACTTTCTTTCCTTTTGCAACTGTTTTTTGAACAGTTTCGATGAATGCGTTTATAACTTCAGTTGTTTCTTTTTGTGTAGCGTTAGCTAATTTTGCAACTTCTTGTACTAATTCTTCTTTGTTCATGGTGCTTTGTCCTTTCTTAAAGTCTACATTGTTATTATAACTGAACTTTGACAAAATGCAAGTCCTTAATGATTGTTAACAAAAGGTTTCAGCCGTTCGTATAAAAAAGCCCCTTTTACTGCTTGTTTCTCATAGTCGGAAAAGCAATGACATCACGGATTGTGGGCGAATCGGTAAGGAGCATTACAATTCTGTCAATACCTATGCCCATACCTCCTGCGGGGGGCATGCCATGTTCAAGTGCAGTGATAAAATCTTCATCAATTTCCATTGCTTCTTCATCACCCGATGCTTTTGCTCTTGCCTGTGCCTCAAATCTGTTTCTCTGGTCAATCGGGTCTGTAAGTTCCGAAAAGGCGTTACAGATTTCCCAGCCGTTGATTCTTGTTTCAAATCTTTCCGTTAATCTCGGGTTATCTCTGTGAACTTTTGCAAGCGGGGAAATATCTCTCGGATAATCAATGATGTGAGTCGGCTGAACAAGATGCGGTTCTACCTTTTCTTCAAAGATTTTTTCAAGCACCTTGCCCCAGTTATCACATTCTTCAACATCAATGCCGAGTTCATTCGCCTTTTCGACGGCTTCTTCGTAACTGACAACACTTGAAAAGTCTTTTCCTGTATATTCGGAAATAGCGCCTATCATTGTTTTTCTGTCCCACGGGGGTGTCAAATCGATTTCTTTTCCGCAATAGGTTATTTTGGTTGTTCCCAAAACGTCCATCGCAACAGATGAAATCATATTTTCGATAAGCACCATCATTTCGTTGTAGTCAACGTAAGCCTGATACATCTCAATCATAGTAAATTCGGGATTGTGACGTGTGTCGATACCTTCGTTTCTGAAGTTTCTGTTTAATTCAAAAATCTTCTCGGAAAGACCGCCGACCAAAAGTCTTTTTAAATGTAATTCGGGGGCAATTCTGAGTGCCAAATCCATATCGAGAGCGTTATGGTGAGTCATAAACGGTCTTGCGTTTGCGCCTGATGCCTTTTGGTGAAGCATAGGGGTTTCAACTTCTAAAAAGCCCTGATTTACAAGATATTCTCTGATTTTTGTAATAATCATGCTTCTCGTTCTGAAAGTGTTTCTGACTTTTTCATTCATGATTAAGTCAATATATCTCTGCCGATAACGTGTTTCAACGTCAGTCAGACCGTGAAATTTTTCGGGCAGGGCTCTTAAAGATTTTGTCAAAAGTTTTACATCTTTAACCTTTAAACTCAATTCACCTCTCGGTGTTCTTCTTACCGTACCCCAGCAGCCGATAATATCGCCGATATCAAGCAGTTTTAACTGTTTAAATTCATCCTGTCCCATATTGTCTTTATGGCAGAAAAGTTGAAGTTTTCCGCTGTCATCCTGAATGTCCATAAACATTCCCGAGTTTCTGATTGCGGTAATTCTTCCCGCTGCGGCATACCAATCTTCTGTTTCTGCGCCTGCTTCAAGTTCTGCGTATCTTTCGTGAAGCATCTTTGCACTTGCATTTTTTTCAAAAGAATATTTAAAAGGGTTAATACCTCTGTCTGCTATATCTGTTAACTTTTGTATTCTTGTCTTTCTGACATGGTCTAAATTTTCGTTTTCTTCCATTTTTCCCCCATGGTTTTGTTTTTGATTTAATTTTACAACAAAAATATTTAATATATAAGGAAGAATTGAGAGCATTTGTTTTTTGTTCCCCGCTTTGATTTTGAACGAAGAATGGCAATCCCTTTAGGTTTCAAGGATTGCTTCGGACAAGCCTCGCAAAGACGTTATATTTGTCGGTTTTCACCCAACCTGCAATATGCTGTCATTGCGAGAAATGCAGAGCGTTTCGTGGCAATCCCGTTCGGTTTCAGGAATTGCTTCGTCACATCAAATTGAAAATATTTTGGCAGACTAAAGTCTACCCTGCTAATTTTTAATATCCCCTGTTTTATCATTTTTCCAATAAATGTTAAGCAAACTTAACAAAAACTTTTTATTTAAGTGTATTTTCAACACTATACAGGCATAACAAAAAAAATGCCTCTCTGAGAGAGGCTGCATCCTAATGGTTTCATTTTGTGTTTATGTATTTAGGAGTTTGTGTGTGTTCGGGATTGTAATGTTGGTTATGACTGTTATTTATATTGTTTGTTGGAATTTAAAAAAACTGATTTCTTAATCCTTATATCTACATTTTATGCCATGTTTTTTTTATTGTCAAGAAAAATAAGTGTATTTTTAACAATAATTCTCAAAAAGCCTTATATCAATGAAAAAAGTCTGTTACATTCCTTAACCAAAAAGTTTTTTTCGTAGGGCATACGAATAAAATCCCATGGATTAATTTGGTTAAAATCACGTTTTGAATATACAATTTCATCAAAATCGGTTATTTGTCCTGATTTTTGGAAAGATTTCATTGCCGCTTTAAAGGCGCCTATATTTCCGCCCTGTCTGTACACTTCTACCGCATAGTCAAAGAGTTCCCGTCCGCCTCTTGAAAACAGCGCCTGATAATAGTCCCATTTTACTGCCGAAACGGTTATTTTTATGCCGTTTTTAGCCATGTTTTTCTGAAGATAATCGAATTTTTTTTCGAGTGATTTTGAATTTTCTTTTTCGGCAAACTGAAAAGAGGTATGAGATTTCGGAACAAAAGACGAGAAACCGAAGGATATTTCAAAGCCTTTATTTTCGTTTTTTAATTCTTTTGCAAAAGTTACAAGAGCCTCGATGTCCTCCTGTGTTTCTGTCGGAAGTCCAATCATGCCGTAAATTTTAACACCTTTAAAACCGTTTCTGTTGAGGTTGGCAACGGTGTTTCGGAAGATTTCGTTTGTAATATTTTTATTGATAACTTTTCTGAGCCTGTCCGAGCCTGCTTCAAGAGCAAGTGTGGCATGCCTTTGTTTACATTTTACGAGAGTTTGGGCAACCTTATCGGAAACACCGTCTGCCCGAAGTGATGATACGGAAAGTTCGATATCATCATAAATATCGGCTTTTTGCGACATAAAACCGCATAAATCCTCAAAACTCGGGTGAGCGGCAATGGCGGCGCCTAAAAAGGCTATTTTATGTGTATATTTAAGACCGTTTTCGATTTTTTCTTTTATAAGGTCTGCATCACAGGTTCTGTACGGCGAATTGATGTAAGAGGTGTTGCAAAAACCGCATCTTTGCGGGCAGCCTCTTGCTATTTCCGCAATAAAAGTGTTTTTAAAAAACGAATTTTCCGTCAAAATCGGGGTTGTTACGCAGATATTTTTTAACAAATCGGTTGATTTTTTTACGGAATAAGGTTTTCCGTCAAGAGTAAGCATGCCTTTTTCTTTGTCAAAAACGGTCAAAGACGGAACGTAAACACCCTCGATTTTTGAAAGTTCTTCAAGAATTTCTTTTTTCGGGCAGCCTCTTTTTTGTCTGATGATGTCGGTTATTTTTTTTGTTTTATTTTCCGCATCACCGAGTTCAATGTAATCAAACATTTGGGCAAAAGGTTCGGGGTTTGCCGTTACGACGGGCCCGCCCGCATAAATAAGCGGATAACTGTCATCTCTGTCTTTTGCATAAAAAGGGATATTAAACTTATCCAAAATTTTAAAAATTGACAAAAAATCAAATTCAAACGAAAAGGAAAAGCCGAACATATCGACTTTTCTCGCATCAATCGTTGTTGTTTTTGTATCCGTAAAAATTCTTTCGGCATTAATATTTTCGTCTTTGTCCATCATTTCAAAAACGGTCAGGAAGCCGAGAGCGGACATTCCGAAGTTGTAAATTCCGGGGAAAGCAATCCAAACGTTGAGATTTTCCGAATTAAACGGTTTTCTTTGATAGAGAAAAGTTTCAGCCATCGGAATTTTTGCCCTGAGCGTTTATTGTTTTAACATAAAGTTCATCAAACAGAGTCAGTAAAGTTGCGGCGATTGCGGGGGCAAGAATCACACCCCAGACACCCAAAAATTGTGCCGCAATAAAGAATGAAAATAAAACAATTACGGGGTGTAATTGCATAAATTTACCGAAAACAACGGGTCTGACAAGTTGGTTTGATATCCATTGTGCAATCAGATAAATTGCTATTGTCGGAAGTATCCAGATTAAGCCCTTTATTGATGCCGCCATAATGCCCAAAATCAAGGCAAAGGTCGGGCCTATTATGGGAATAATATCCAAAATACCCGCAATTATTCCGAGCAGAACGGCATATTCGATTTTACATAACGAAAGCCCCAAAACCGTGAAAAATGCTACGGTTGACATCGAAAGCACCTGCGCAAAAACATATCCGCCGACCTTCATTTCGATTGCCGTTATAATTTCTGCGGCACGTTTTCTTAACTTGGGCGGAAATAATCTCATCGTACTTTGATTGATTTCGTTTTTTTCCAGAACAAAATAAAAGATAATCATTAACAAAGAAAGAATGATTGTTACGGCGTCCAAAAAGCCCATTGTAAGTTCGTAAGATTTGTCGAGAAGATTTCCCGCAAGATTTGTCGTTTCCAGCCCGAGATTATCGACGGAAATAAAAGAACTGACTTTGTAATCGAGAATTTTTGCCGTATTTACCCAAGTTATTATTTTTTTGATAACATCGGGCAAAAAGCCCGCAAGAGTTTTTATTTCGTGTACCGTTGCAAATGTAACGGGTATTATAATCAAAAGAACAAGAACGAGTGAAACCAGAATAACAATAGATGTTGCCACAGTTCTTGGCATTTTTTTTGATAATTTGTCTGCTATCGGATTAAGTGAGCATGCGATTACGAAAGCGCCAAAAAACAGCATGGCAATTTCTTTTATCTGTGATATTGTCCAGATGGCAAATACCACAACCACAAGAAAAAGGATATGTTTATAATTTGAATTGTTTCTGAAAAGCATAATTTGTCCGATTGATTTTACAAGGATATTCTGACGGCGTCATTAACCTGTTGTAATACCGATTGGGCAACGGGTCTTGCCTTATCTCTGCCGTTTGCAAGAATTTCTTTTACGAGTTTCGGATTTTCCGCATAATAAATTCGTTTTTCTCTTATGGGTGCAAAGGCTTCGTTGATAATTTTGGCAAGTTGTCTTTTGCAGTCGGCGCAGCCTCTTTCACCTTTTTGACATTCTTCGCAAACGCAGGAAACGGTTTGTTCATCAGCAAAAACCTTATAATAGTCAAAGACGACTTCGCATTTGTCGGGGTGACCGAGGTCTGTTTTTCTGAGTCTTGAACGGTCTGTTATCGCCTGCATGACTTTTTTTGCGGTTGTTTCTTCGTCATCGGAGATTTTTATGTCGTTGTGGAAAGATTTACCCATTTTTTGACCGTCAACACCTTTTAACAAAGGTACCTGCGTAAGTTTCGGAAGGGGTTCGTTGAATAATTCCACGTTATAAATATTATTAAATCTCCTTGCGATATCTCTTGTAATTTCAAGATGTGCAAGTTGGTCAACACCGACGGGAACGACCTGTGCATTAAAGGTCATTATATCCGCACTCATTAAAACAGGATAGCCCAAAAGTCCGTAGGACATCTGAACATTGTTGTCCTCGCCCGATTTAATCATTTTTATCATATCTTTTAAAGTCGGGTCACGTTCCACCCAATTATTAGGGGTTACCATGCTCAATAAAATATGCAGTTGTGCGATTTCGGGAATTTCGGACTGAATATAGATTGTGGCTTTTTCAGGGTCTATCCCGCAGGCAAGCCAATCTGTTACAACATTCAGTTTATCTTCTCTTAACGTTTCCGTTTTATCAAACTTTGTGGTTAACGCATGCCAATCGGCAACAAAGTAAAAACAGTTGTATTCCTCCTGTAATTTTACCCAGTTTTCGATTACACCCTTGTAATGTCCCAAATGGAGTTTGCCTGTTGAACGCATGCCCGAAACTAAATTTTGTTTTGTCATAAAATTCCCTTTTTAGAAGTTTTAATGTTCAAATTATACAACAAATATATCCTAAAAAAATTTTATGCCGTTTTTATGTTAAAATTTTTTTAAAGGATAAATGAATGGCTATTTACTTTTTCTACGGAAAAGAAGAATTTCTGATATCAAAGGAAATTGAAAAATTAAAAAAAGAGCTTCTTGACGAGGCTTTTAAGGCTATGAATTTCAGAATTTATTATTCGCCCGAATTTTCGGAACTTCTCGATATTTTGTCTTCTGCCCCGCTGATGTTCGGAAACCTTTTGACCGTTGTTCATTGCGAAAACTATTTTATGAAATTCAAAAACAAAAGAATCGAGTTTTCGGACGAACAGTTAAAAGCGCTTGAAGCCGCCATGAAAAACATATCAGACAGTAACAACATCGTTTTTGTATGCAGCGAACCCAGAAACGAAGATAAAAAAACCGATAACAGAATAAAACTTTATAAACTTCTCTCTCAGCATTCAAATGTAAAAGATTTTCCCGAATACAAAGACTACGAAAAAGGTTTTACGGCATATATAAATTCCTTATTAAAAGAAAAAGAGTTAACCGCCGATGCCAAAACAGTAAAAGTTTTGACAGAGTATTGCGGTGTAAATCTCAGACTTATTGATTCCGAACTTGAAAAAATTAAAATCATAATTTATCCCAAAAAGACGATTACCGAAAAAGATATCCGTGAAAACTGCAAACTTCAGGAGGATATTTTTGCTCTTGCGGACTTAATTACAAGTAGTGACAAAAATGCCGTTATCAAAAATTTCTGGGCAACGATTGAAAAAAAACATTGTCTTGAAATGCTTGCGCTGTTTCAGAAAAATTTGCATAAATACATCTACATAAAAACCTATGAAAGAGAAAAGTCTGCAGCGGAAATAATGAACAACCTGCAAATCAAGGCAAAATCCGATTATCCGATAGTGCTTCTCATAGACAAACTTAAAAACAAAACACTTCGGGAATTAATGGATTTTAAACATGCTTTAACCGAAGCCGAATTAAAAATCAAAACGGGTCAAACCACAAACCCCGACTATCTGCTTGAAAGCGTGCTTTTAACGGGAGGGCAAAATGTTTGAAAATTTTGACGAAAAATATTCCTCCGTAACCAAACTTTTTAAAGCAATGGTTGAAAAAAATGACAATAAGGTGCCTAACTCGCTGATTTTTTACGGCCCCGATGTTTTTGCGCAGTATAATTTTGCAATGCTGCTTGCAAGAGGTGCAAACTGCACGGGGGATAAAACCCAAAACTGTGACTGCCAAAATTGCAGGTGGATTAAGGCAAATGAACACCCCGAAGTTATGACGGTTTCAAAAATCAATTCAAAAAGCGAACATGATACTACCAAAACGGTTATTTCCATAAACCAGATGAATATGATAAAGGATAAACTCGTTATATCTTCCGACTATCACCGCTTTTTCATTTTTTGCGATGCGGAAGAAAGACCGTTTACCAAAGACGAGGAAGCAAAATACAAAAATTTTGCTTTTCTCGAACAGAATTTTCCGAAAGCCGAAAAGGAAAACTGGGTGCCTCTCGGGCTTACAAAAAAAAGTTTTACCGATTTGGCAGCAAACTCTTTGCTTAAATCAATAGAAGAACCGCCTGAAAACGTAACGTTTATTTTTCTGTCGGAAAATGCCGCAAATATTATATCTACTGTCGTTTCACGTTCACAGGTTTTCTACATCCCGGGTAATTCCAAACAGGTTTTTGAATATGATTTTTTAACCGAAATTCTTAAAAATTACCCGAAGATTGATGTCAAAATGGCTGTTTCCCTTTCTGATTTTTTATTAAAATATTCCGAAGAAAACAATAAAAGTATGTCGGAAATTATTTTTTCAATCCAAACTTACCTCAAAGAACTATTGAAACAAAATTCCGGCAATATTTTGTTAAAGAAAAAAATATTAAGTGATATCGAAAATCTTCAAAAAGCGAATTTGATGCTGAAGAACAGTTTTAAAGACATCGTTGCGGCAGATGAAATCGCCTATATTCTGACTAAATAAATTCTTGTGTTTAACTTAAATATTTTAATGTTATAATTACAACATCAAAACAAAAGAGGTTTACAATGAATAAAAATCAATCGGCAGGCGTTTTAATAGTTGCAATTTTATTAATATTATCACTTGCTTCAATGTTATTTAACAACAATCCTTCCACGACAAAGGAATTGTCTTATACCCAATTTATTTCGATGGTTAAAAAAGCCGAAATTAAATCGGTAGAGATTGAAAAAACAACACTTATTGCACACCCCGTTAATGACGAAATTAAAGCCTCGGGCAATCTTCCGCTCGGAAAATTTCAATCGGCACCGTCAAGATTGCAATACAGAGTAGAAATACCGTTTAACGACAATTCTATTTATTCTTTGCTGCAGCAAAATCAGGTTGAAATTAAAATTAAAAACCTTGACGATTCAGGCACAATGATGGGTATTTTAAAAACCGTTGCCCCGATTTTTATTGTAATCATTGTTTTGATGATTATGGGAAAAATCTTGCAGTCAAGCGGTTCTCAGGCAATGGGCTTCGGCAAGAGCAAAGCAAAAATGCTTATGGACAACAAGGTAAAGGTTACCTTTAAAGACGTTGCGGGTATTGACGAAGAAAGACAGGAACTTGAAGAAATCGTTGATTTTCTCAAAAACGGCGAAAAATATATGAAACTGGGCGCAAAAATCCCGAAGGGTGTCTTGCTCGTCGGCTATCCGGGAACGGGTAAAACCCTTATGGCAAAAGCCGTTGCGGGCGAAGCGGGCGTTCCGTTCTTCTCAATTTCTGGTTCTGACTTCGTTGAAATGTTCGTCGGTGTCGGCGCTTCAAGAGTCCGTGACTTGTTTGAACAGGCTAAAAAACACCAGCCCTGTATCATTTTTATCGATGAAATTGATGCCGTCGGCAGACAAAGAGGCGCAGGCATGGGCGGCGGAAACGATGAACGTGAACAAACTCTTAACCAACTGCTTGTTGAAATGGACGGCTTTGATGAAAATACAAATATTATCGTCCTTGCGGCAACAAACCGCCCCGATATTCTTGATACGGCTCTTTTAAGACCGGGAAGATTTGACAGACAGATTTACGTTCAGGCCCCCGATATCGGCGGTCGTGAACAAATTCTTGAAGTTCACGCTAAAAATAAACCGCTTGCACCCGATGTTGATTTAAAAGTTCTCGCAAAAAGAACCCCCGGTTTTACGGGTGCCGATTTGAAAAACCTTTTGAACGAAGCGGCTCTGCTTGCGGCAAGAGGAAATCAAAACTTTGTTGAAATGCACAACATCGACGATGCAATAGACAAAATCGTTGCGGGCGCAGAGAAAAAATCAAGAATTATTACCGATGAGGAAAAAGAAATTACCGCTTATCACGAAGTCGGACACGCTCTTTTGCACTACTTTACGGAAAATTCAGACCCGCTTCATAAGGTTTCAATTATCCCGAGAGGCAATGCGCTCGGCGTAACTTGGTCACTTCCCGAACACGATAAATCACTTTATAAATACAGCGATTTGCGTGACAGAATTATTACCGCACTCGGTGGCAGAATTGCCGAAGAACTGATTTTTGACGGTCAGATTACAAGCGGCGCAACGGCAGATATCAAGCAGGCAACGGACATTGCAAGAAAAATGGTTACCGTTTACGGTATGTCTGCAAAAATGGGCACCGTTACTTACGGAAAATCGGGCGAAAACGTATTTATGGGACGTGATTTCGGTCAGACAAGAAATTATTCCGAAGAAACCGCAAGAGAAATCGACGATGAAATAAAAGCCATAATTAACGATTGCTACGAGTACGGCAAAAAAGCCCTCAGCGAAAATATCGATTTGATTAAAGCCGTAACGGCAGAATTACTTGAACATGAAACTCTTGAAGAACGTGAAGTTTCCGAAATTATCGAAAGAGTAAGAAATATGCGCAATAACCCGCAGGAAGAAAACAACGAGTGGTCGTAAACTTTAAGAGTTTTGATATTACAGATAAAAGAACAGGGATTGCCGTATCGGGCAATCCCGTTTTTTGTTAAAAATTTATTTTTTATTTCTTGCCTGAAACCTTGTTGTTATTGAGGTAATTGATAATATCGTCTGTTAAATCAATTCCGCCTGTCAAAATAATTCTGTAATCAACAACAACGTCAACATTTTTCTGCGCTGCAACAATCTTTGATGCTGCCTGAATATTTTTGAAGATTTCTTCTTCTTTTTCAAGTTTGAGTTTTAAAACGGCATCTTCTTTTGCCTTATATTCTTTTTCCGTTTTTTCTTCAAAATTTTTCTTGCTCAAGGGAGATTCGATAGCCTTGTATTCTTTGTCTTTATTAATTAAATACTGCTGTAATCCCAAAATTTTATCGTCAATTTCTTTATAAGTTTTCTGAGCGTAAGCATAATTGCTTTCGATTTTTTTATAATCGGTATAACCGATTGTATCCGCAACTGCGGGTTTTATTCCTGCAAACAAAATAAGTACAAGTAAAAATGCCAAATTTTTTAAACTTTTCATTGTGTTGTCCTTTCTTATATATCTACGATTTTATCAACCATATAAATAAATTACAATAAGATATTTACATATTTGTTAATAATAGGCAAATTATGACAAGAAGTTATTTGTCAATGAGTGTAAATGCTGATATAATTAATTCAAAGGAAGATTATTATGGAATTAACAAACGAACAAATAAGCAAAATACTTGAACTGGCTGACAAAAAAGCCGAAATCAATCCCGAAACGGCAACTTCTGCCGATATTTCAAAGGCTTTAATTGAAATTGAAAAGAAGATGAACTTTTTTGATGTTGACATAAGTTTTGCGGGTGCGGATAAAAACGCTTTGATTGTTGATGATTTGGAACTTTCTCTCTATCAGCTTAACCAACTTATGAAGAAAATCGGTATCCGTTCCTTTGTTGCACGTTCAAAAGAAGAAGCAAAGGCAGAAATTATCAAACATCATTTTGACTTTTTGCTTATTGATTTGTTTTTGCCCGACTGCAAAGACGGTATAAGTCTTATTACCGAGGCCGTTGAATTAAAAAAACAGGGCAAACAGGATTATAAAATTATTGTAATTTCAGGCTCCGAAGATAAAGAATTAATCGAAAAATGTTATCAGATAGGTGCTGACGGCTATGTTATAAAATCAGAAAACTGGCATACCGACATTTTGAAATATATCAATACAAGCAACGAACATAAGGATAACGAACTTTTTATCAAAAAAGAAATTGGCACGGATACAATCCATTATTCGATACGAAAATTCAACGATAAAAAGATATACGAAGCCCTTACAAAAGATATCAATGCCGCAATAATAAACGGATTCCCGAATGTTTTAATCAACATGGAAAAGGTTGCCGTTTTTGACAATGACAATACCTACATTCTGGCGGAAATCTATAAACTTTGCCAAAATTCAGGCGGTTCTTTCCTTTTGATAAATCCGTCCGAAAAAATAAAAGAAGCAATGGCTTTTGCCTATCTTGAAGGCATGATTCCCGTATTAAATTCCATCGAAAGCGCAAAAGAATATATTGCCGATTTAAAAAAGATGACAAATTAATTTGTGACGAACAAATTTCAACATGCTAATATAAAGAAAAATAAAAAAGAGACATAATATGAATTTTTTTAAGAAAACTCCCGATTACAAACCGAATACAAACGATGTACAAACTCCGATAGTAACCATTAACGCACAGGGACAAATTTTATATTCAAACACGGCGGCAAAAAGGCTGTTCGACAGAACAGATATGACGGAAAGGAATATCACAGACCTTATTAAATCGGATTTACCGTCGATTATTACGGGCAGCGGAAATTCGGTCAGAAAGGCTTTTCAGATGTCCTCTCAGGGAGAACGGTATGTTTTAATTTCATCAAAGGAAAATCAGGACGAACACTACTTTATAATAACCTTTGAAGAAGTTACGAAGGACTACGTTCTGATGAACAAACTGATTGAATACAGAACGAATATGGATAATCTCGGAAGAAACAAAAACCTGTTTCTTGCTCAAATGTCAAATGTTTTCAAATCACCGATGCACTCTATAATGGGCTATTCTCAGGCGATTTTAGAGGGTATGGGCGGCGAAGCCGATGAAAAACAACTTAAATACCTCTCAATTATCTATAAAAATTCAACCGAATTATACAGCCTTATTGATAAGGTTACGGAATTATCCAAAATCGAGGCTCAACTGCTCGATTTTTCCTACAAAAATTACGATATCAACAATTTATTAAATCCTCTTTATGCCGATTTTCAGCCGAAGGCAGCGGAAAAAGGACTTCAACTTATTATAAGCACCGATTTTCTTACGCAAAAAGTTATCTACGGCGATATGGATATTTTAAATATTATTATAAGACATTTACTTGAAAACGCTTTGTTAACCTGCGAATTTGGGGCTATAAACATAATTCTTTCAGATAAAGAATATGTCGAACAGGGAAAAAATATGCTCAAAATAACTGTGGCAGATACAAGCATACCGATAAAACAGAGCGAAATGCCTTATTTGTTCAATCCCTACTATCAGCCCGACCAAAAGAGCAGAATAATGTTAATAAAGAGCCTGAATTTGTATATTGCAGGTAATTTAACCTCGCAATTAAACGGAAAAATGTCTGCCGAATCAGATGTTTCGGGATTTTCAATAGTAATTCCGACAGATAAAAAAATTGAAACCTCGAAAGTGGATTAATTATGGCAAATGTCAAATTAGAACATGTTTCAAAGATTTATGACAATCAGAAAAAAGTTATAAATGACGTTACCCTTGAAATAAAAGACAAAGAGTTTTTGGTGCTTGTAGGCTCCTCGGGCTGCGGAAAATCTACCGTTTTGAGAATGATTGCGGGTCTTGAAGAAATATCAGAGGGTAAAATTTATATCGGCGATAAGGTGGTAAATAACGTTCACCCGAAAGACAGGGATATATCTTTTGTTTTTCAGAGTTATGCACTTTATCCGCACATGAGCGTATATGACAACATCGCTTTTCCTCTTAAAATGAGAGGTTACAAAAAAAACGAAATAGATAAAAAGGTAAACGAAGCGGCAGAGTTTTTAGATTTAAAAGAACTTCTTAACAGAAAGCCCAAACAGTTATCGGGCGGACAAAGACAGAGAGTCGCTCTCGGCAGGGCAATCGTACGTGAACCGAAAGTCTTTTTAATGGACGAACCTTTATCCAATCTTGATGCAAAACTTCGTTCAAAAACGAGAGCCGAATTGAAGAAGTTGCATGAACAACTTAAAACCACATTTATTTACGTTACGCACGACCAGACGGAAGCGCTGACATTAGGCGACAGAATTGCCGTAATTGATAAGGGTATTATTCAGCAGGTTGATACTCCCGATGTTATCTACAATTCTCCTGCAAATGTTTTTGTAGGCGGTTTTTTGGGCTCACCCCCGATGAACTTTATCAGAGTAAAAATTTCTGACGGCAAAATCAATATAAATGATACCGTTTTTGAACTTTCAGAAGAACAAAAACAAAAAATCGGAAACAGAAGTGAAGTTATTCTGGGAATAAGAGCAGAAAAACTCAACGAAGCCGATGCCGATTTGAAAATCAAAGCAAAAATTAGAATTACCGAAATGCTGGGCAGTAAAAAAATTGTTTACTGCGATTGCAACGGTACGGAATGTCTTGCGGAAATGCCCGCTGAAAATGATTATTCCGATGAATTAACTTTATCCGTCAAAACAGATGACATTTTATTCTTTGATGCCGATACCGAAAAAAGAATTTATCAGGAGGAAAAATGATATATAAAAGTTGTGATTGCATAGCACACGGAATATATTTCGGCACAAATTCAATCTGGCACTGCGGAAATCTTGTCGGCAGAGGGGTTGATGAAGAAGCACTCATAACTGATTTTAAGGGTGAAAAAATTGACTGGGCTTCCATAATTGAAAAAAAACGGCAGTTAAGAGAACAACATAAAAACGGACAATATTCGGAGGGCTGTAAAAACTGTCCTCAACTTGTTGAAAAAGACTGGGACGAAGAAGATTATATAAATGAATCCATTATTGCCCATTTTACAAAGTGCAACAGTAATTGTTCATACTGTTTTACATCTTCAAACAAACAGTTTTTTAATTCCTTTCAGGAATATCCGATAATGCCGCTGCTTGAAGATTTAAAAACTTCGGGTTATTTAAGGTTTGATAAAAAGGTTATTATTACAGGCGGTGAACCGACAGAAGCACGTGATTTTGACAAAATGATTGATTTTTTTGAAGAAAACAATCAGCAGCAATATTTCATCGAAACATCGGGTATCAGATATTCAAAATCAATCGAAAAAATACTTGAAGCAGGAAAGGCAAACGTATCGATTTCCATTGACAGCGGCTGCAGTGATACCTACAAAGAAATCAAACGGGTTGACGAATTTAAAAAGGTTTCAGAAAACATCAAAAAATATAACGAAAAAACATCCGATGGCAGTTTCTTCTGCGTAAAATATCTGATTGTTCCAAATTTAAACGACAATATGCAGGAAATTAACAGATGGTTTGATAATTGCAAAGAAATCGGGCTGAAAAATCTTGAAATTTCCATGGAAACAGGGTATATGCAAAAATATCCGCAAAAGATACCGGAAATAATTCCCCAAATGATAAAAGCAATTCAGGAAAGAGGAACGGCAGAGGGTATTAACGTTCGGTTGTCGGGCAGCGCATATACTTTGCTGAACAATATCGAAAACGGAACTTTTGTCACTATTGCAGGAAACCCCGTTAAGCGTGAATATTTCAGTTGTGATGATTTTCTTCACACAATATGCTTCATGCCCGAGGGAATAAGACACTGCATGTACCTTTCTCCCGACAACGCACCGCCTGTTATCCCTATTTTCAAAAACAGTGTGATTAATACGGATTATATTTTTGAATATAAACACGAAATCGAAGATTTAAAAATGAACGGTATAATTCAGGACGATTGTAAAACCTGTTTTCGTGCCTGCAAAAAGGAGCATGATAATCAGGATTACATAAGCACTGTTTTGATTTCTCACAGAAAAGACTGCAATGCGGATTGTATTTTCTGTTACAACAAGTTTGACGAAAAAACTCCGTATATGACAGGTTATAAAATCCTGCCGCAGTTGGAAAAACTGAAACCGTATTTCAAAAACGGCTGTGAAATGCACTTCGGCGGCGGTGAACCTACTATGTGGGAAGAATTTGACGACATTATCGCTTTTGCACTCAAAGAAAACTTTAATAAAATACATATTGCAACAAACGGAACGGGATTTTCGGAAAAACTTGCCGAAGCCTTATCTCTCGGTAAGGCTCAGGTTGCATTTACCACGGATACCGCTAATGAATTGGTGTTTAAAAATTTAAAACATCTCGATTTCAAACTTGTTACCAATAATATTAAAAAATATCTTGAATACGATACGACAAAAGAACATATCGAAAACAAATATATTATTATTCCGAATATCAATGATAATGAAGAAGATATAGAAGAATGGGTTGAATACAACAAAAATCTGGGCATAAAAAGACTCGCAATAGACATAGAAGCAATCTTTTTCTCGCAAAACAGACAAAATATATCACCGAGATTTAAAAGACTGGTAATTTTTGCCGAAAAACTCATTATCGAAAACGGAATGGAATGCAATTTATACAGTTTTGCAAAACAGATGAGATTTGACGAGAAAAAATAAAATTATTCGTTTGGTTTCACCCAACCTGCACTTTGCGGTCGCAAGCATATTAGTTATCATGCTTCGCCAAAGATATAAGTCAAAAAGTATTTCATCTGTTTATGCCACCAGCACCAGTCGTGAGTAACATCGTAACCCCAATAATCAAACCAGTGAGTTATATTTTTTTCCTGCAAAACCCTGTCTAACTGCTCCGTTCCTTCGAGCAAAATTTCTTCAAACGGGCCGTGACCCGCACAGGCAATAATTGTACTTTTTTCATATAAATCACGCCACGGGTGGTCGTCAGGCATGTTGCGAAGATAATGGACGGGCGAATTATCGTAAACAAGAGAATCCATATACCCGTGCATAAAGAAATCGGCATTAAAAACACCGCTTAACGACAGGAAAATATCAAACAAATCGGGTCGGCGGAAAAACACATTTGCCGCATGAAATCCGCCCATGCTGACACCCGTCGCCATTGCCTTTTCACCCTTTGGCAGATATTTCGGCAAAAGTTCGTCAATAACGTAATGATACCATTTTTCGTGAAGTTCAATCCTTTTATGAGGGTCGCCCGCTTCAAAAGACCACGTTTCTTTGTCTATGCTGTCAACGCAGACAACTTTTATTATCCCTTTTTCAATCCACGGACTTATGGCCTCTATCATTCCAAAGTTTTTGTAATCATAATAATGGCCGTCCTGTTCGATGAAGGCAAGACATAACTTGCCTTCCGAACCAAAAACGGCATATTCCATATCTCTTTCGAGAAAATTACTGTATTCTTTGAAATAACATTCCCTCATTACTATTCCGCTCTTGCGAGAATGAAGTTAACAAATTCTTTCGCATCTTCTTTTTCAGCAAAGCATGCTACATACATTTGTGAGCCCATTGCGCCTGACAAAACTTCGGGCATGCGTTCGTTCATTTTCAGAATATTCCAGTATTTGCTTGAAACTTCCTCATGAGAGTGCAGATAGTGAATGTGGTCACGTCTGCTTACATAATAGCAGAAATAGTCATCACCGTCGGGCTTTAAGATACGTTTGTTTGTCGTAATCATATCAGCCCAAATCTGATAAACATCGGTAGAATGAGCAAAGTTCATCATATCGGGAGTGTAACCGCCTGCGGGACGCATATTGACTTCTAATGCCGCAAAATCACCGACTTCGCCGATATGTGAGTTAGCCTTTGTTAAACAGAAAAATTCGAGGTGAACAAAACGGTTTTTAACCTTAAAGGCTTTTACTGTTTTTCTGCCTAATTCCTGTAATTTCGGGTCAACCTGCTTGTTGATGTGGAAATAAAGGTCAAGGTTTTTGTTCAGAATATCTGCAATTGACGGCGGGAAAAAGCCCATTGATTCAAACAGAGGATTGCTGTCCGAATCAACGATTGCATCGTAAGAACAGATATTGCCTTCGATAAATTCTTCCATTACGTAAACAATGGGAGGTTTTGTTCTGAAAAAGTCTTCCAACTGCTGATCGTTTTCGATTTTATAGGTTGAAGCAGCGCCGACACCAACATCGGGTTTTGCACAAACAGGATAACCGCCGATTTCTCTGATAAAATCTTTTGCAAGTTCCAAAGAAGAAACAACTATCTGACGTGCTTTCGGAATACCTGCTTCCGTATAGATTTTATGCATTAAAGATTTGTGTTTCCAAGGTTCAAGGTCGTGAGGGTGTATGCCTGTTGTGATATTAAATTCCGAACGCAGTTTTGCATCCTGTTCAAGCCAGTATTCGTTGTTTGATTCGAGCCAGTCGATGTGTCCGTATTTTTCCGAAAAATATCTGACGGCTTCTCTTACAGCCCAGTAGTTTTCCAGAGAATCTACTTTATAATATTCGTTTAAAGAGTTTTTAAGTGAATCTTCAAGTTCAAAATAAGGTGCATCGCCGATACCTAAAACGTTTACACCGTTTCTGCGTAATCTGTCGCAAAACATCCAGTATGTATGCGGAAAATTAGGTGAAATAAATACAAAATTCATAATTTATACCTTCTTTTTATTCTTAATCAACCAGATTATAACACAAAAAATACTGATGATAAATTTAATTTGTGATTAGAGGGAAGACAGATTTTCGGCAGACTAAAGTCTACCCTGCAACTGCAATATGGTGTCATTGCGAGAAAATCTTTGATTTTCGTGGCAATCCCTTATTTTGTCATACTGAACCCGAAAGGGTGAAGTATCCAGCCAACATGATATTTTTAAAAAATCGGCTGGATTCTTCGGCAAAGCCTCAGAATGACAAATTTTTGTTTTTTGCTACTTCGGACTTCGTCCTACGCAAAAACCGCTGCATCAATGACAAATTCTTCTTCCGTAACATCTACAACCGCCCAGCGCAAAACATCAAGCCCCTTTTCCTCAAAAAATTTTTCAACATAATCCGAATCAAAAGGAAGTTTTTTAGGTACCCGTATTTGCTCTGTCGTTATCATTATTCTACCGTTACCGATTTAGCGAGGTTCCTCGGCTGGTCAACATCCTTGCCCAAAAATTCCGAAATGTAATAAGCCAGAAGTTGACATGGTACATTTGCCGTTATCGGTGATAAAATTTCGGGAATAGGCGGAATTTTTATAACATTTTCAAAAATATCATACAAATGTTCGTCCTCGGACGAGGTCAAAGCGATAAGCCTTGCGTTTCTTGCCTTTGCTTCCTCGCTGTTTGATAAAATTTTATCGTAGGTAATACCGCCCGGAATTAAAATGGAAAGAACAGGCATTGTTTCATCGAGCATTGCAATAGGCCCGTGTTTCAGTTCGCCTGCAGCATAACCCGTAGCATTAATGTAACTGATTTCTTTAAGTTTCAGCGCACCCTCTAAGGCTGTTGCCAAGTTTATTCCTCTTGCAATAAAGATAAAATTCTTATAATTTGCAAATTTTCTCGCACATTTTTTGATTTCCTCTTTATTGTTTAAAATTTCTTCCAACTTAACGGGAACCTGTATAAGTTCGTGTTTAAGGGTTTTAAGATATTCTTTCGGCATAGAATTTTTAATTTCAGCCATTTTGATTGCCAAAAGGTAAAAAGATAAAAGTTGTGCGGTATAAGATTTTGTTGCGGCAACGCTTATTTCAATACCCGCAGAAACAGGGATTAAACTATCTGCATATCTTGCCATGCTTGAATCGGGCCTGTTTGTGATAATCAAAACATGGGCGCCTTTTTCTTTCGCCTGTCTGATAGCGGTTATTGTATCTGCCGTTTCACCCGATTGTGAAACACCGATTACGAGAGTTTTTTCGTTCGTAACCGTTTTTCTGTAAATGTATTCGCTTGACGGTTCAACATCAACCGCAATACCCGTAAAGTCCTCAATGATGTACTTTCCGACCATTGCCGCATGCAAAGACGTTCCGCAGGCAATAATTTCTATTCTGTTTAATTTTTTCAGGGTTTCGTTGTCAATCTGAACTTCATTTAAAACAATCGGCTCGTCTATATCAAACAGTTTTCCGTTCAGAACGTTTCTGATAACATCGGGCTGCTCGTGAATTTCTTTGAGCATAAAGTGTTTGTAGCCCATTTTGCTTAACGCAACGGGTTCCCAGGGTAACTGCTCGATTTTCTTTGTGATTTTTTCATCTTTTTCATTATAAAATTCAAGCCCGTCAGCCTTTACAACCGCAATATCGCCGTCGTCCAGATAGATTGCCTTTTTCGTGTATTCAATAAAAGCGGGGATATCGCTTGCGATAAAGTTTTCACCCTCGCCGAGTCCGATTAAAAGCGGAGCATTTTTTCTTGTTGCAACAATTGTGTCAGGTTCGTCCTTGTGCATTACACAGATTGCATAAGCGCCTTTTAATTCCTTTAATCCGTTTTTAACGGCTTCTTTAAGATTATGAGTTTTTCCGTATTCTCTTGCAAAAAGGTGTGCAATGGTTTCGGTATCGGTTTGTGAACGGAAAACGCAGCCCTCTTTTGTGAGAACTTCTTTTAACTCTTTAAAATTTTCGATAATTCCGTTGTGAACCACAACTAGTTTTCCGCAGGTACACGTATGCGGATGTGCGTTAAATTCGGTGGCTCCGCCGTGAGTAGCCCATCTGATATGGCCGATACCGCTTTTGACATTTGTTATTTCACTCTTTTTTTCTTCCAAAAGGGTTTTTAAATTGCCCAATTTGCCGATTGCTTTATATACCTTTATTTCGCCGTCGTTATTTATCGCTATTCCCGCAGAATCATATCCTCTGTATTCCAAACTCACAAGACCCGTCATTAATACATCTATGACATTTCTTTTACCCGTATATCCGACTATTCCGCACATATTTTTCTCCAAAACGCTGTTTTTTAAATTATACAATAGAAAATGATTTAATAATATTAAATTAATATAAAGACTTTATTTCTCTTGTTATTGTATAATTTTTACAAACATAGGGCAAATTTTTAAATAAGGATTTAAAAATGAACAAGATTGAATTTCAAAGAAACGAACTGCTTGCAAAAAAAGTTATCGAAAACTTTAAAAAACGTAACTTTAACGCTTTTTACTGCGAAAACAAAGAAGAATTAATCAAAGAACTTCAAAACCTCATTTCAAAAGAAGAAACAATCTCTTGGGGCGGTTCGATGACTCTTGAAGAAACAGGAATAAAAACGTTTCTGGAAGATAACGGTTACAAAACCATCAACCGTGACAAAGCAAAGTCAAAAGAAGAAAAACTCGAACTTGTAAAACAGGGAATGTTTTGCGATGTCTTTCTGATGAGTGCAAACGCAATATCAGAGGACGGGGAACTCGTCAACATAGACGGAACGGGAAACAGAGTTTCCGCACTGTGTTACGGCCCTAAAAGAGTAATCGTTATTGCGGGAATGAACAAAATTGCAAAAACCTTAAACGATGCTGTTTCAAGAGCAAAAAATTACGCCGCACCGATTAACGCAAAGAGAATTGCGGGAATCTGGGAAAATATGCAGACACCCTGCAACGTAACGGGCAGTTGTTCGGAATGTAAATCGGAAACGAGTATCTGCTCCCAAATTGTAACAACACGTTTGTCGTTCCCGAAAGGCAGAATAAACGTTATTTTGGTTAACGAAAATCTGGGATATTAAAAAAGTTTGCCACGTCGGGCAAATTAATTTCACATCGCTCGCAATAAACGGCGTTACGAGGAACGAAGTGACGAAGTAATCCCTAAAACTGAACCGGATTGCCACGAAAATCAAAGATTTTCTCGCAATGACGTAAAAAACCAAAAACTATTACAAACATGTTACGATTTTGACCTCAACAACAAAATGTTGTCTAATATACATAATGAGGATTATTGTGGGAAATTATCCGACAAAGGTTTAGTCAAAATGTATATCAAATCGTTAGAAATAGACCATTTTAAATCTTTCGCAAACAAGGTTACCATACCATTTTTGCAGGGGTTTACTACGGTTGCGGGCCCTAACGGTTCGGGTAAAAGCAACATTATTGACAGTATTTTATTTGCTCTGGGTTTAGGTTCTGCAAGAACCTTGCGTGCAGAAAAATTATCCGATTACATTTCCACCCACCCGCCAAAGAAAAACGAAGCCTACGTAAAGGTTACACTTGCACTTGAAGGCGATGGAAATGAAGAAATTTCCGTTGCAAGAAGAATTAAAAAAAGTTCACAAGGCTATATAAGTATTTATTATCTTAACGACAAAGTCAGCACGTTAAGCGACATTCACTACGAACTTGAAAAATACAACATCACCCCGAACAGTTATAACGTTGTAATGCAAAACGATGTTACGGGTATTGCCGCATCTTCAAACACAGACAGAAGAAAAATGATTGAGGAAATTGCGGGAACGGCGGAATTTGACAGACAAATCGAAAACGCAGAAAAAGAACTTCAGGTCGTAGAATCAAGAGTGGAAAACACAAACATAATTCTTGAAGAACTTGCAAAAACTATCGAAAGACTATCGGCAGAAAGAGAAGTTGCGCTCAAATACGAAGGTTTAAAAAACGAAAAAACCACTCTCGAAAGTCAGGTTTCGGCGGTTAAATATTTTGATTACAAAAAATCTCTTGAACTTGTTCATGAGAGCATTTTGGAATCGGGAAAAATAAAAGAAAAAAAGAAATACGACCTTAAAAAAACCGAAGATGACATTGCCGAAACAGAAAAGAAATATAAGGAAATTCAGGCAAAAGTAAAGGCAAACGGCGAAGAAGAACAACTTGAAGTCATAAGACAGTCGGAAGAAGTAAAAGGCAAAATACAGAGAAAAAACGATGCCATTACTCAGGCTGAAACCACTATTCACAACAACTTAAAACGCACTATTTACGGACTTGAAAACGGTATAGAAAAGGCAAATGAAAAAATTCATGCTTCTGAAAATAACAAACAAATGTGGGAAACCGAAATTGAAGGTTTTAAAACTGCCTTAAAAACTGCCGAAGAAGAAAGAACAAGAATTTTAACCGAAGTAACGGGATTAAACCAAACGGCAGAGGCTTTCATTGCCCAAAGAACAGAACTTCAGAAAGAACTTGATAAATACAGAGTTCTGGAACTTGATATTGAAAAGCAAAGTTTCCCGCTTGAAAGTTCTCTTTCTTCAAATAAAACTCTGACAGAAAAAAACAGAAAAAAAATTGAGGAATTAAACAATTTTAAAGCAACTTTTGCGGACGACAAAGACAGATTAGAGTTGCAGGTTGATGAACTTTCAAAAGAACTTGAAGATATTAAAAAAATTCAGGAAAATTCAGTCGTTGAACTTGCAAATATCAAAAGCGAAATGGAGGACAAAGCAAGAGATATTGACCTGACAAGAAAAAAACTTGCAAGACTTGAAGCGCAAAAAGATGTCAACGCAAACCTTTCAGACAGAGCGAACGATACAGTTTTAAATGCAAAATTAGACGGTGTTCATAACAGCCTTATGAATTTAGGTAAGGTTGAAGAAGAATATTCAACGGCGCTTGAAGTTGCAATGGGCGGCAGAATGAGAAATATCGTTGTTGATGACCCCGATGTTGCAAAAAGTGCCATTGAACTTTTAAAATCAAGCAGAGCGGGTACAACAACCTTTATTCCGTTAAATAAAATTCAAAAAGCACCACGTTCTCTGAATTTACCGAGAGAAAAAGGTGTTGTTGATTTTGCGATAAATCTTGTGGATTTTGACGATTTATACCTTGATGCTTTTTTTCTTGCACTTGGAGAAACTCTGATTGTTGAGGACTATGAAGTTGCAAAACGATTGCAGGGTAAATACAGAATGGTTACCCTCTCAGGTGAACTGTTTGACAAAGGCGGTGCAATAACAGGCGGCGGCAGAACAAACAAAACAGGCATGAAATTTGCCTCCGTAAGTGAAGACGAATATACAAAATGCACAAATAAAGGAAAAGAACTTGTAAATCAATACCGTGAATTAGATGAAAAGAAAAAATGTATTGAAGAAAGACAGGAAAAGTTAAGACAAAACTATTCAAATGCTTTGAATACATACAATACAGCCAAACTCGAATTAAGCAGCCTTTTAAGACAGGCACAGGAAGCGGACGGACAAATTGAAACTCTGCAAAAAGAAATAAATGCCGCCGAAAACAACATAAAAAATGCCGAAAAACAACTTGATAAACTCGAAGAACAACGTGTTGAAATAAACAACAAAATGCTTTCGCTTGATGAACAAATCAAAGAAATTGAAAGCAAAATGAGCGAGGGCGAACTTTTAAGATTAAGACAGGAAACTCAGGCTGTTGAGGACAGAATAAGAAATATTGAATCAAAAATCAATGCCAAAAATTCCGAAATTCAAAATCAGCAAAATATTATTGATTTCCAAAAACAAATTATTGCGGACAATAAAGAAAAAATAGAATTAACAAAACAGGAAAATATAAAACTCGAAGAAGATAAAGTCCGTTATACAAATGATATCAAAACTCTTGAAGAAGAATTAAAAGTTCTTGATAAAAAGAAAGAGGAACTCGGCGAAAAACTCAAACAATTCCAGGAAGAAAGAGATGCCGTTCACAATGAACTGCTTGAAAAAGAAAAAGAAAAAGATATTCTCGTTAACGACCTTAACAGAATAAACGAACAGTTGGAATCTTTCCGCTCAAGAAGAAAAGAACTTGAACCCCTGTTTGAAGAAATTACAAACGAATTAAAGAATGCGGGTATTAAAGTTGAAACCCTCGTTGCACCGCAACTTTCGACGGAAGAAATTACCGCAAAAATACAAAGACTCCAAAAGCGCATGGACGATTTGGGTCTTGTAAATATGAACGCAATCAGAAGTTACGACGAACAAATGGCAAGAAAAGCCGAACTCGATGAAAAAATATCCGTTCTTTCAAACGAACGCAAAGAGATTGAAGAAAGAATGACACAATACGGCGATGCCAAAAAAGAAGCCTTTTTAACAACCTTTAACGCAATCAACTCTCAATTTAAAGAAATTTTTGAACAACTTGCAGACGGTGAAGGTTCTCTGATTTTAGAGGACGAACAAAATCCGTTCAATGCAGGAATGAGTATGATTGCAAAGCCGAAAGGAAAAGAAAGCAAAAAACTCATAGCCTTATCGGGCGGCGAAAAAGCCTTAACGGCACTTGCCCTCGTTATTGCAATTCAAAGATATATGCCTGCTCCGTTCTACGCTCTGGACGAAGTTGATGCTCCTCTTGATATCCTCAACGTTCCCAAACTTGCAAACATCATCAAAGAACAGTCAAAAAATACGCAATTTGTAGTAGTGAGCCACAGAGAAGATATGGTAAAATTAGGAGATAGAGCATTAGGAGTTACACAAAAAGGTAAGGGTGTAACAGTGGTAACAGGTGTAAAATTAGGGGCAAACAATGGATAACACGGCAGAAAATTTTTATAAAACAGGTAATATCCCCGAAGAAAATTTTGGATTGAACGGATTGGAAGAAGGCACTGACGGTATTGCACTTCTCGTTACAATGGCTAAAACAGGTAAAATTGACCCTTGGAACATTGATATTGTTGATATTACAGACAAATACCTCGTTCAGATGGCAGAAAAGAAAGCAAACAACCTCAGAAACACGGGCAGAACCATCTGGCTTGCATCTGTTTTGCTTAAATTAAAATCAAATGTTTTGGTCGGCTTAGACCCGATGGACTTTGATTCCGTAATGGCTCAAAACAATTTTGAAGATTACGATGACGGATTTGAACCCGATTACAACCCACAGCCCGTCAGAAAAACAAACGTTGTTTCAATTGACGAAGCACTCAAAAGACGTTTAAGCACAAGACTCAACAGAAAAAGAACGGTTACCTTGCAGGATTTGATTAAACAACTCAAATTCTACGAAGAACTTGATAAAAAACAGGCTCTCAAAAACTCTCTCAACAGAGCAAAAGAAAGAGCAAGAAATTTTGACAACATTTCGGCAAAAGAATTTGTTAAACAGGCTGCCGATAACGAAAGTATTAAAATCACAATCAACGCATTAACAAAAAAACTCGAAAAAATCTTTGTAAAATGCGAAAAAGTTGAATTAAATGACCTTGTTGATATCGGTATGGAAAAGGTTTCCGCCTATATGGCTCTGCTGTTTTTAACCGCAGAAAACAAAGTATCTTTACATCAGGAAGAAATTTACGGCGATTTATACGTACAAAAAGCAGGTATGGAAACAGTTGCAGAAGATACATCAGCAACGGATACGGAAGAAGAACAACCCGTCGATAAAGATATTTACTTTAAAGACACAACTATCGGAGGTATGAGCGGCAACATCATCAAGACACCGCCGATTAAAGAGGCTGTGGCTGCCTCATGAGTTTAAAGTCAAGGATAGAAACAGTTCTTTTTGTTATAGCAAAATCGGTTACCATTAAGGAAATCGCAGAAATTCTGCACGAAGAAGAACCCGATATAGAAGAGGCTATGCTTGAATTGATTATGGATTATTCTTCCCGTGACGGCGCTCTTGAAATTAACGATGAAAACGGCTATATTTTGCAGGTCAAAGAGGAATATGCCAACATCGTTGAAAAACTCTGTCCCGTAGAATTGTCAGGCGCAATTTTGAAAACCCTTACAATCATTGCTTTAAAAGAACCTATCAGACAATCGGCGCTTAAAGAAATGCGTGGCGCTTCGACTTACGAACACGTTACGGAACTTGTAAAACAGGGCTTTATTAAACGTACAAAAGATAAAAACGGACGTTCGTTTAATCTTCATACTACTCCGAAATTTCAGGAATATTTTCAACTGCAGGGCGATACCGACCTGTTACGTAAAATGATTGATACGGACGAACATCTGAAAGAGGATTAATCGGCTGCCGTTGCAGATTTTTTGGCAGACTAAAGTCTACCCTGCTTACTATCTGTTGCGAGATTTCTTTTCGGTGCAAACGTTCCTTTTTGCACCCTGCCACTCACAACAACATATGTTGTCATTGCGAAAAATGCGCAGCATTTTGTGGCAATCCCTTTCGGTTTCAGGGATTACTTCGTCGCCATCAAATTCACTTCGCTCGCAATAAACGGCATTACGGTCTTGCTCCCCGCAAGCCTCTGCTCGCTCGTTCCTCGCAAAGATGTATGTTTTAATTTTCCTCTGCTTATGCTAAAATTTTTCCGTAAGTGTAACGAAAGGGATATTGTAAATGCTTTTAGAATTAATGACCATCGCCATGCTCAATCCTGATACGGATTTGCTGGCGCAAAACATACAGGAACAACCTAAAACTCAGACGGAACAACAGGTAAAATCAAAAAATTATTCCGTTAAAATTCTTATGCCCGAAAAAAATAAAACAAGATATAAAACCTTTGCGCAGTTCTATTACGATAATGCAGAAATCGCAAAAAAAACCGTTGAAGAATTTGCTTCAAGATACGAAAGAGACGGACAGTTTTTAAAATGGGTGGAACTTCCCGAAAAACAACTTGAATTAAAAAGAGGAAAATCAAATGTCGATAAAATTTATGAACAGGCATATTTGCTTTCCGCAAGAAAAACAACCGTTAACCGTCCGTTAGTCGTTTTAGGCATAGGCGGTTCAAAGCATACTGCGGAATTTCTCCTCAATATGACAGGTTTTGACAGAAAAAGACCCGTCTATTTCTATTCCGACATAGACCCCGTCAGTTATAAAAATTTCCTTGAAGAAACAGGATTGGAACTGCAAAATTTAAACTTCCTCGTTGTTTCAAAATCAGGCACAACCTTTGAAACGGCAGACGGCTTCAAGAGATTTGAAAACGACCTCATAAAATACTACAAGGAAACAGGTCTTGACGATGAAAAAGCGCTTAAAAAAGCGCAAATGCACTTTGCAATATGCACAGATGCCAACCCGACAGAGAAAAACCTCAGAGGAAAAATCGGCTCCAAAAACGGAACGGACAACTCTTACATCAAAGAATTATATATACATAACGATGTCGGCGGAAGATACAGCATGTTTGACGATGCGGGCATTTTCGTTCTTGCCTATGCAGGCGTAAAACCCGAAATTACAAAACGTATTCTTCAGGGCGCAATTAACGCAAATACCCAAAACCTCAACGTTAAAAACCCCTCGGGCAGCCTTGCGGTTCAGGGCGCTTTGTTTAATTTAATGGCAAGACAATATAAATATTCAATAATCCAGCAGCAATACTTCGGAAAACTTTTTGAGGGCGCAGGCGAAAACTGGGCAAAACAACTTTATCTCGAATCCTTAAAAGATTTTGACTATGTCGTCGGCAAAGCCCCCGACAGCATGCACTACGCAACGGAAGGTCATTTCAGCCCCCAAAACAGAACAAAATACAATACGGTCATGACCATCATGAACCCCTCAATTTCGGACAATTACAACAAATACACTTCCGCAATTGCCGCTACCTACGCTGAAACAACCCCCGTTAAAATAGAAATTCTCGAAGTCGAAAATAACGCAATTAAACCCGAAACCATAGGCGAATATATTCAGACAAAACACTTTGAAACCGTTTTTATGGGTATAATGAGAAGACTTGCAACGGAAAAAGAAAATTACAAAAACCTTTTAATTTTACCCGAAATTTTACAGCCCTCGGTTGAAACCTACAAAAATAAATTCAAACCGGGCAGCCCGTATGAATTAACCCCCGGAAAATAAAAAGTATTTAAAGGGATTACATAGTCAATAAAAAGGCTCCGATATCGGAGCCTTTTTATTGTTAAATTTTTCTATCGCCTACGCTGCCATCTGTTCATCGTCCATGCTCGGAAGATTTATATTACCTGCAACAATTTCATCAATTACACCCTGCAAGATGTCATCAACAACGCCCTGTTCTCTTTCGATGAATTGTTTTGTATCAATATCGTTGATAGAAACTTTGCGACCGTATTTATCAGTGAAGGTATAAATTGAAACACTGCCTGTCTGTTCTGCGTCAGCAACATATTTTGTTTCAACTGAATCAACTTTAACATTCAATTTTGAATCTTTACAAGCAGTTGAAAGTTGTTCGGCACTTTTGCCGTATGCTTTAAAGATTGTTGCCGCTGATGCACTCAAACTGTTTCTTGTATTAAAGGAATCCAGATTTTCAGGATCCTCGTTGCTTACAAACGTCATTGAATCAAGACGTTTTGATATATCCATTGCTACGCCGTGCGGGAAAATTTTCTTTTCAACCGATGCAAGTAAATTTGCTCCAATAAAATTTGACATAATTCTAATCTCTTCTCTATTTTTCTAACTTCTCTTGTCTATATAAAGTATTTTTTTGAAAAAAAATTGCCTTTTTAATTGCCAATTGTTAAGTTTTGTAAACAAGAGTATATCATGTAATAACATGGGTTTCGGGGATTTCGGAACAGTAAAAAAATCAATATTTTTGTAAAATTTTCGGCAGATAAAAAATATTAGAGAATTGATTTTAGTCAAACAAAATTTATAAAAAATATCGGTAGACTAAAGTCTACCCTACATGCTTCGTCATTTCATTCCTCGCAAAGAAGTTAGTCGTCATTGCGGGAAATGCGCAGCATTTCGTGGCAATCCCGTTCGGTTTCAGGGATTAATTTTTCCGCAAAAAAAAGACTCAACTTTCGTTGAGCCTTTTTTAATGTTTTCATCAACTATTTAATTTCTTTATAGCCTTCTTTTGCTTCGATAGCATCAGCCTGTTCTCTTGAGTAGATACCGCCTTTTTCTGCGAGGTATGCGCCGAATGCCTTAACCTTTGCGTATAATTCGGGATTTGTTTTATCCATGCCTCTGCGTTCCATAATGAATCTGTAAGTATCCATTAAGTTAAGACCGTAACCGTCCTGAACAGCCTTGTGATAATTTTCTTCGTAATTTCTTTCAAGTCTGCATCTGTATTCGTCTTCAACAGGTGCTTTCCAGTGAGTATCAACTTTATCACGTCTGCCGAGAACATCGTTGTAGAATGTGAATTGGTTTTTAACGTTGAAACATTCTGCAAATTTACCGACCGTGAATTTTCTGTTATTTTCCTGAACATTATTATTGTCTTTGAACAATGTCCAGTCGGGAGTATCGAATACTCTCATCAAAGCGCCTACGTTTTCTTCTCTGATTTGAGGAGTTTCGGCACATTCGATAACCGATTCTCTGTCGTGGTTGTTTGTACCGATTAACATCTGGTCATCAGTTAAACCAACCTGTTCTTTTAAGAATCTTGTGTTCTTCCAGCCGATATTCTGAGCATCATTTCTTTCTTCAACCATTGTAAGAACCATCATGCCTTTAATATCTTTGAAGAGTTCTTTGTTCTTAATCATATCCATATCGGTTGTGTTAGCATCACATTCATAAACCAATTTTCTCTGGTCGAAGTCTTTGCCTTTAATTTGTTCAGCAGTATCTTCAAACATGTGAACAATTTTGCTTGTTGCTTCCATGTGCTGCATGCCGTTTCCTTTGTCGAACAAAGGCTTCATATAAGACCAGCCTACATCAAATCTGATACCGTCTGCTCTCATAAGGTTCAAAGCAGTTTTATCTCTTAATAACTTATGAGCGGGGCTGTCATCTTTACCAACAAGGCTTTCAACATCAAGAACGGGAAGACCCCAGCCTAATGATGCCTTGTGTCCGTTGTTGCCATCGAGGAAAGCATCGGGATACATACATTCTTCTGCCCATGAGAAACCGATTGCCATATCAACGAATAAGTCCATGCCTTTATCGTTTAATTCTTTTTTAGCAGCCGCAAATTCTTTTTCTGCCAAGAATTGTTTGAACTTGAAGAATTCGATTTCTTCTGCGTGGTCTTTCTTCATTTGTTCAAATTCGGGCATTTTCTGCGCTCTTACGGCAGGGTCTTTATCAAAGCCCTGGAAGAAGTCTAATTTTCCTTCTTTTCTCAAAGTCGGGAAAAGTGCTGCTCTTGTTTGAATATCGTCGATATCAACAGGTTCTTTTGTTGTCTTATATGTTTCAAATTCTGCTCTTAAAGCCTTTAATTCGGGAGTCGGTTTCATTGTTTTGAAGTTTTCAAAAGCAACTTTTAAAGGTTCATTGATTGGATAATTTTCAGGGTCTTGTCTGTCGAGTTCGTTTGCATAATCGATTTTATTTTCACCGACACCGTTTGCAGCGTGTTTGTCAGCAAATTTCTTTGCTTCTGCTTCGGGGAGAATTGAACCGTATTCGGGTTTTGTTAAATTAAACAAATTGATATTATCTTCGCCCAAAGTCATTGCTGAACGCTGATATGAACCGTAATATCCCTTGTCAGTGTATGCAGGCCTTGAACCCAATTGACCTGCGGGGAAACTCTTTATGGCATTTGCACCTGCATAAACCTGCAGTAATTCACACATTCTGAATGTTTCGTCAGAATTAATTTTGCCGACACCTGTATCCTGTCCTTCTGCAGACGGATTACCTGCCGCATATATCTTGCCTACGGAAATCGCATCTTCGTGTCCTAAGGCTTCTCTTACTTCTTGTATAAGTTTCTTTTGCTCTTGTTCTTGTCTCGTAGAAAGGGCATTTCCAAAATTCTTTGAATTACCGGCTCCGGGAATACGCATAAAAATCTCCAATCGTTTTTTTGTGTACTTCAATAATAACAGTTATGAAAATATTTTTTGCTATTTTTTTTTGCAATGTAAACATATTTGAATGAATTGTCTTTTGTACACTTATTATTTTCTTGTAATGGCGGGGCTTTCGGGGTTTTTGTCTGAAAAATTAATTAATAAATTTTTTCAAAATTATTAAAATAAATAAAAGAAGTAAATAAAAATTTTTGATAATCAAAACGCTAAAAATCGGATTATTGTTGATTTTTAGAGAATTGTCAAAAATAACCCGATTAATAAAACAAAATTATTACATAAAATTAATTAAGTGTATTTTCAAAATTAAGGCATGCCCGACTAAAAACAGACTCTGAAACGAGTTCAATGTGACGAACTTTCATAACGGGATTGCCACGTCGGGCATATTAATTTCACTTCGCTCGCATTAAACGGCGTTACGGTCTTGCTCCTCGCAAGCCCTTCAGCCTCTGCTCGCTCGTTCCTCACAATGACGTAATACAGACCCCGAAATAAATTCGGGGTGACAAAAAGTATTTTTGAGACAGAATTGTCTCGCTTCACTCGGACTAATTATCAGATAATATTAAAAATAAATTTTATCTGTAATTTGTATATTGCAGAGCGATATCATATTTTTCTTCATTTGCCCTCATAAGTTTTATGATTTCCTGCAAATCGTCCCTGCTTTTGCCCGAAACTCTGACCTGTTCGCCCTGAATGGAAGCCTGAACCTTTAATTTTGAAGCCTTTATATCGGCAACGATTTTTTTCGCAAGTTCCATTGAAAGACCTTTTTTAAGGTTGAAAACCTGACGGACATTTCCGCCAAGAGCGTTTTCTCTCGGCTGTGCATCAAGAATTTTTATACTTAAATTTCTTTTAACCATTTTCGATTGCAAAATATCTACAACGTTTCTGATTTTCATATCATCTTTCGCCGTGATGGTAATAGTTTTATCTCCGTCAAGTTCAATTTCCGTACCACTGTCTTTCAAATCAAAACGTGATGAAATATCTCTTTTAACCTGATCAACAGCGTTAACCAACTCTTGTTTATCAAATTCGGAAACTATATCAAAACTTGCATCTTTAGCCATAATTTTCTCCTTTTGTTATTAACTGTGATTTGTTACTATTCTCAATGCTTCTCTCAAAGAAGTATTTGACTGAATTTCATAAATTTTTTCCAAAGCCCACTCGACATTCTGATTATACTCGATTTCAGAGATATAACCTCTGTCTTTGGCATTACCGAGACCGTCCGTTACAAGTTTTTGCATTTTTTGAACGGTTCTGTTATCGAGAACGTGAATAGGTCTTTCAAAATAAGAATAAAGCCCGCCGCTTTCGGTATCCAGAATATTATATAAATTTTTAAGAGTCGTTTTTGCATCGGAAAGCTGCAATTTCATATAATCAAGTAACTGTTCTTTTGAACCGTGTCTGTAAACATAAGGCTCCAAAATTGTTCCATGCTCCTGATAATACAACAATTCCTGCTGTCTTATTCCGTCATAACCCGTAATATTTTTTTCAAGAAGAAGTCTTTTAAAATCCTCATCGAGATACATGTCATCAAGGATTTTATTAGGGTCATAATACATACTTGCGGGGTTTTTATACAGCAAAAACTGAGTCGTTTCGTGAATAACCCTGTCTATCTGACTTTTGGGGATACTTAAACTTTGAGCCACCAAAGCCTTATCACAACTTTTTATATAAGAATTAACAACGGGACGAAACTTAATAAGCGGTCTTTTATTGACGATTGCTTCATATTCTTTTTTGGAAACGCAGAGTGTCGTGGTGTAGTTTCGCCGCTGAACACTGTCTGTCTTATTTTGGTTTTGAAATTTTATTTTTTGACTTTGAATAGAGGAAGTATTTTTTACATTTTCCGAATTGCCTTTTTCTTTAACAGGGCTGTTTTGCTGCGCCTGAGCGGCAGACATGTGTTCATTATTAATTTTTATAGAATGAGTGTTCTGCAAAATTTTGATAGGGTCAATTTCCATAAATTCCTCTTTACTGCATATTTTTTTGGTTATATCTTAAATACTTTGCCTGTTCCGAAACATACCGTCTGACAGCGGGTGTGATAATCAAATCAGGTTCGTTGTTGCAAAATTCGTCAAGCATTGTAACTTCCGTTGAAGTTTGCCCCAAAGCGCCATATAACAAAGCAATTAAAATATCATCGATATTATTTTTCCTGTGTTTTTTGTGATATTCGAGTTTTTGAGCCGTTTTATTCTGTTTCCCGTAGGCTTCGACAAGATTTACATAATATTCAAAGTTTAGCGGATATTTTTTTATTGCCATCAGAAACTTTGCCTCGGCAAGTTCGGGATAGCCTATCGTGATATAGGTTCTGCCCAGATTGTTGTAATAAACGGAAGAAGCCTGTGAATTAGGGTTCAGATTTATTGCAATTTCAAATTCTTTTATTGCACCGTAATAATATCTTTCCCGGAGCCAGATAATTCCGAGGTTGTTGTGGCGGGCGGCATTTGTTTCCGCATCAATTACGTAACTCATACTTGTTGCTCCGCAAAAGATTACGGAAGAAAAAAACAAAAATAAAACCGTTACAAATTTGGTGATTGTATTTTTATTATTAAAAACTGATTTTTTTATACAATTCGCCCTTACAAAAGAACAAAACGTACGTGGCAACCTGCAAAGGACTGCCACGGGCAAAAGCCCTCGCAGTGACGTTTTAACTTGTTTTTTGCGGCAACTCATCAATAATCACCATTTTTGTTTTTTACAACAAGTCCGTTGTGCAGCCTTCATAAGCCATAAAACAACCTTCAAACTGACCCTTGTAGTAGTTTTCAATGTTTTTCAGTTTTTCATCATCGTAAGACGGGTCAAAATGGAAGAAGGCAAGTTTTTTAACCTGAGCCGCTTTTGCCGTTTCGATTGCCATTTCAAAGGTTGAATGACCATAGCCCTGTTTCGGTGCAATCGGGGAAAGGTAATCTTCGCCTGTGTATTGGCTGTCATGGATTAACAAGTCCGCATTTCTTGCAAAGAAAGCAAGTTTTTTGTCCGCACCTATGTAACTTTCTTTGTCTGTCGCATAAACGAGAGTTTTATCCCTGTATGCTATTTTGTAAAGCATTACGCCGTCGGGGTGGGCAAGTGATTTTACACAACTGACGATAACTTCTTCGCCGACGGGTGTAATATCATCTGCCGAAATTACTCTTTTCTTCAGTGGAACAGGATTGTTTTCGGAAAAAATCAAAACGTCGCCTTCGTTAATATTATTTATTTCAAGATTTGCCGAAACGTCATTCAGCGATATCGGAAAAGATTTTCCGTACAAAAGTTTTTGCAGATTATCTTCGAGTGATTCATTGTAATCGCTTGCGCCGTAAACCTGTATTTTTGAAGTTAAAATACTGAGCGGTTTAAAAAAGTTGAAGCCCTGAATGTGATCCGAATGGATATGACTTAACAAAATAGTCGCATTGATAGGCGTTCTTGTAAAGAAGTCATCAGACGATGCAATGTGCTTTTTTATAAGTTCGTTTCCGAGGGAAATAATCCCCGTGCCCGCATCAAGAATAATCAGATGTCCGCCGACAAGAACTTCCACACAGGAAGTATTGCCGCCGATTTCAAGAAACTCTTTTGACGGTGTGGGATAAGAACCTCTTATTCCTCTGAATTTTATCGTAAAACAATTTTTTCCTGCCATTTTTTTCTCTTTCTTAATAATGAGTTTACTTATTTTTTGCTTTTTTGTCTATAACAATTGTTGTAATTCTGTCTGACTCACCGCCGTAAGCCCATTTATGACTCCATTTCATTTTCTTTTTAGCCAATTCCTGTATGTCTTTCAGACGTGTTTCTTTGTAGTCGATGATAAAAGCCGTTTTATCTTTTTTGTTATCTATCGTAATATATCTGAAAGCACAGGGATAACTAACAATTGCGGGAGAAGCGACTTCTACGATATTTCCGTCACGTTCAACCTTGCAGGCATGAAAATGTCCGCCCACAACCATTACGGGATTGTCGTATTTTTTGAGCATTTTTTTAAGTTCAAAATCGTTTATTACGTTGTGGTCAGAAGACTTTGCGGGATAGGTAATCGGGTGGTGTAAAAATATAACTACCGCCTTTCCCTTGGATTTTTTAAGTATTTCTTCGGTAAACTGAAGTTGTTCGGGGGGAAGATATCCCTGCGGCGTAACCTTATTATCGTAAGTTCCGTCAAGCGCAATAAAAACAATGTCGCTTTTCGGTTTAAACGAATAATAAGTTTTGCCTTTTGAAAAATCGTTAACCTTGTTATCTCTTAAAAGTTTTAACTGGTCGGCTTTTTTCATGCCCGTTGCCGAAACATCGTGGTTACCCAAAACGTAATACCATTTTTTAGGAAGATTTTTATTCAGATATTTATACATGTAATCAAAATCAGCAGCGAGCGGTCTGTCCGCAGCATCACCCGTTACAAGAATAAAATCAACGCCTTTTTCGTTTTTTATCTGGTCTATGGCATCGTCTAGAATTGACATGGTGTAATATTTGAGTTTAAAACTATTTTCATCTGCGGGAGCATACGGCTGATAGTGAATATCCGATATCTGCGCAAATTTTACAACCGATGCGAAAACAGAAACGGGGGTAAAAAACAAAACCATTAAAAATAAAAATATCTTTGCAAAAATTTTCTTTTTCATGTTATTTTCCTTTTTGATTTATAATTTAATATTATAGCAAATATTTCGGTATTTATGAATTTTGTTACATCAAATATAAACAGGAAATAAAAAATTATGAAATTCGGAACGGAAATATTGGTAATAGAGTTAATCGGAATAATTGCCTTTGCGGTTTCGGGCGCTTTGGTTGCGATGAAAAAGCATTTTGACCTTTTCGGAATAATTGTTCTCGGCGTAATTACGGCGGTAGGCGGCGGAGCCGTCAGAGATTTAATTCTCGGAATAAACCCGCCCGCAATGTTTCAAAACTCTTTATACGTTTTTGTTGCATTTTTGACTTCTGTTGCGGCTTTTGGCTTCGGCACACTTGCGGCAATAAAATTAAAAAAGAACCGTAAGTTTTTTATTGATATAGTTAATTTTTTTGATGCAATCGGGCTTGGTGTTTTTGCGGTTACGGGTACAAATACCGCTCTTATAAACGGTCATGAGGGCAACGCTTTTCTTGCAATTTTTGTCGGCGTGGTTACGGGTATCGGCGGCGGCATGCTGAGAGATATTCTGGCGGGCAAAATTCCTTTTGTTCTCTACAAAGACATTTACGCTTCAGCCGCTATTATCGGGGCTTCGATTTATTATGTCATGTATATAAATAAAGTAAATTCTTTTGTATCCGTTTCATCATCGATTTTGGTAACAATCTTAATCAGACTTCTTGCAACGTTTTATCATTTGGGTCTGCCCAAAATTCCCGCAATTAAGATTCCGAAAAAGTAAATTTTTTATAAATATACAGATTTTTCGGCAAAGCCTCAGAATGACAGTTGTTTGGTGCAAACGTTCCTTTTTGCACCCTACTTCTTCTTTGCGGTCAAAGAAATGCTGCATTAAATGCCATAATTGAGATTTGAAAACATAAAATCTCTTGATTATTATCGGCTGGATTCCCACGCCCTCTCGGGCTCGGAATGACAAATATTTTTCAAAAGGGATTGCCACGTCAGGCATATTAATTTCACTTCGCTCGCATTAAACGGCGTTACGGTCTTGCTCCTCGCAAGCCCTTCAGCCTCTGCTCGCTCGTTCCTCGCAAAGACGTATTTAGTTTTTTGCAGCAACTTGTGAATAATCACCGATATTTTATTTTTGTTAAATTACAGATTAAATTCTTTCACGATATAGTCCGCAACAAGCGACCATGCTTCACCGTTCGGGTGGCGGAAACTGTCCTTCTGAACGGAATTTCTGTATTTATCCGATTTTAACTCGTTTTTAAAAACTTTTTTCAGATTTACAACCTCAATGCCCTTCGAGCGCAAATCTTCAACTCTGTATGGGGAAAGAAAAGAATTTCCGCCGTTTTCATAATCGATAACAACAAATTTTGCATCGGGATATTTTTTATGAATTTCCCCGTTAATTGTCAAAAAATACAATTTTACGAGTTTGTAGATTTGTTTGTCAAAAATTTTTTTCAGCAGATGATAAGAGGTATTTTTTATGACACCGAAAATATAAAATCTTTCACTCAGTGCATATTTGTTTTCGTTTTGTATTAATTTTCCGTTTTTATTTTTATAAGTGAGATATTTAACGTTATCGATTTTGTTGCAGTTAACAAACATTCTTCTCACGTGGTCGTTGATAAAAACGTAAAAAACATATTGCGGTTCGGGGGTAACCTTTTCGTCCTTTTCAAGCAGAAATAAAGCATCCTGCAAGCCTTTTGAGGAAACGGCAAAATTATAAACGGGTCTTTTTGCAAGTTCGGACAGTTTATAACCGAAGGTATCTTTTTCATCGAGCGCAAAACCGTATGCGTAAGAGCAGCCGTAAATCAAAATCGGTGCTTTTTTATAGTTCAGCCCGACAGGCTTTCTCATATTTTGTTTAAGATTTTCAAGAGTATAATCCCGTTTTTTGAGAGAATATGCAGGCGGATTTTTGAAATAAGAACAGGCTTCTTTATATGCCAAAAATTCCGCAAAACAGGAAACCGTAATAAGTATTATTAAATTTACCGTTAATATTTTCAGAGTTTTCATTTATATACAATTTATCACAAAAAGAATTGCAAGGAGATTTCATTTTCAGACGAAAATATAACAGGATTATTCCCGTTTTTTTCAAAAAATTTTTGTTGTTTGTAAAAAAAAATTTACAAAACTAAAGATTTAAAAATTTTTGCCGATAAGGGAAACAGGACTATACAATTTCAGAGAGATTTATCAATGGCAGAAATCAGAAAAATCGGCATACAAAAACTTAATCAGAGCCAGAGTGTAAGTAATTCGCAAAACAGAGGTTATGCATATTTATTAAACCAGCCTATTCAGGATAAGGTTGAGTTATCGACTTCAAAAAAAGCCGAAAAAAAGAGTCCGATTAACATGTTTCAGACGATGATGTTTGATGCTGTAAGAAAATTTCAACTTCACAACCAGTCTGAACAGTATATGAACAAGTTTTTAAATCAGGAGTTTATAGAACAATCTTTAGATGCACACAAAGAGGAAATCTCGGGTATTTTGGGCAAATACGGATATGAGCCTAAAATCGACATGTCGCACCTTGAAGATTCCAAAATGCACTTTTTAACGACTTATAATTACGCAAAAAATTTAACGAGCGAGGGTCATTTTAACCTCAGCGAAGAAGAAAGGGATACTCTTTTAGAGGCGGCTTTGCTGCATGATATCGGAAAAGCATTAATTCCCGACGAAGTCTTTAACAAACCCGGAAAATTCACCCCCGAAGAACGTGAAGTTATGGACTTGCACAGTGAATTAAGTTACGTTCTTTTAAAAGATTCGGGTATCAGCAAGGCATCGCTTGATGCTATCAGACATCACCACCACAAAGAGCAGACGGGTGACAAAATTACGGAAATCTTATCGCTTTGCGATGAAACCTCAGCATTAAAGGAAAACAGAGTTTACAAAAAGGGATTTTCTGACGAAAAGACGGCGGCTATTCTGAAAGAGGACGTTGAAGCAGGAAAACTCAATTCTTCCGTTGTTAAAACCGGCTTAGATATAATGTCTGTCGATTAATTAAAAATCCTTAAATAGCAAAAATATTATTTTTGTAATAAAATCTTTATAGAGATTTTACAGGATTTTTCAAATGGCAAAAAAACCGATAGTAGCAATCATAGGACGACCAAACGTAGGAAAATCGACTTTTGTCAACAGGCTTATCGGGGCTAGACATTCCATTGTTGATGATGCTCCGGGGGTTACGAGGGACAGAAAATATTTTGATGTTCAGTGGCTGGATAAAATTTTCACGGTCATCGACACAGGCGGTATTGTTCCGTCTGATGAAGAAGATATCCCCGTAAACATTTTTGCACAGGCAAAAATTGCGTGCGAGGAAGCCGACAAAATTATTTTTATGACAGACGGAAAAGACGGTGTTACCCCGATTGACGAGGACATCGCAAATATTTTGAGAAGAAGCGGAAAGCCCGTTTATCTTGCCGTAAACAAGATTGATTCTTCGGAAAGATTTGCCTTTGCAGCGGAATTTTATTCGCTCTCGCTCGGCGAACCCTATCCGATATCCGCACTTCACGGCTCGGGCGGGGTTGGTGATTTACTCGACGATATTACGGAAGATTTTGATTCAAATGAGGACGAGGAAGAAGATACCGAAAACCGTCCCGTCAGAATAGCCATTGTCGGTAAGCCGAATGCGGGTAAATCATCAATAGTAAACGCTCTTTTGGGTAAAGACAGAGTTATTGTTTCTGACGTTTCGGGAACTACAAGAGATACCATCGACTCGCTTGTTAAATACGAAAAAGAGGATTTTATTCTCGTTGATACTGCGGGAATAAGAAAAAAGGCAAAGGTTGACTGGGGCATTGAAAAATTTGCGGTTGCAAGAGCCATAAAAGCAATCAGAGATTGTGATGTAGCCGTTCTCGTTATTGATGCGACAGACGGACTTACAGACCAAGATAAAAAAATCGCCTCTATCGTAATTGAAGCGGGAAAAGGCATGATTGTCGCAATCAACAAATGGGATTTGATTGAAAACAAACAATCCTCGACAATAAACAAATTTGAAAAAGAGATTGAGCAGCAGGCTCCTTTTTTGCATTACGTTCCCAAAATTTTCATAAGTGCGGTTACAAAACAGAGATTAGTCAGCATTTATAAAGAAACGAAAAAGGTTTGGGAGCAGTGTACAAAAAAAGTTTCCACAAGCCTTTTAAACAAAGTTATTTCAGATGCTTACGCAATGGTGCCGCCTGACACTATCAAAAACAAAAGACTTAAAATTTATTACACAACGCAGGTCAAGGTTTGTCCGCCGTCCTTTGTGTTCTTTGTAAACAAAGAAGAACTGATGAAGGACAGTTACAAGAGGTATCTTGAAAACAAACTGCGTGAGGCTTTCGGCTTTTACGGAACGCCGATTAGATTAACAGTGAGAGAAAAACAGGAAAAAGAAAAATGATTTCAATAGCAATAAAAATTATAATTTCGGCAGTATTTGCCTACTTAATCGGTTCAATTCCGACGGGCTATATTATTGTAAAAGCCTTTACGGGACAGGATATAAGACAAGTCGGAAGCGGTTCTACGGGCGCAACAAATGTCAAACGTGTAATGGGCAAAAAGTGGTTTTTTATCGTAATGCTTTTAGATGCGCTTAAAGGGGCTGTTCCCGTTATTATTGCAAATTGTTTTTTACATATTCCCTCACAAAAACTCGCAGGCATAACGGCGGTTGTTGCGGCAATTTTCGTTTTAATCGGACACAGTAAGTCGATATTTCTCGGATTTACGGGCGGAAAATCGGTTGCCTCGGGTGTCGGAACGATTTTAGCATTATGCTGGCAGGCAGGGCTTTGTATTGCGGTAATCTGGGGCATAATCACTTATGTTTCAAGATACGTTTCTCTGGGTTCGATAATTGCGCTTGCTCTTTCACCGCTTTTGATGTTTTTGTTCAGACAGCCTTTAAGTTACGTCGTTTACTGCGTTATCGGCGCAATTTACGTCATTTACCTGCACAGAGAAAATATCAAAAGACTCATTGCGGGCAATGAAAATAAGGTCAGATAATGGGATTAAAATTTGTTCCGAAAGTTAAAGTTACGGATAAACATTCTCTTGCGGTAATTTATACCCCCGGTGTTGCGGCGGCATGTCTTGCAATCAAAGAAAATATTGACAGTTCTTTTGATTACACAAACCGTGAAAATACGGTCGGCGTTTTTGCCTTTGACTACGAAAAAGCACTGAAAAGAGCGGAATTTCTGAAAACTTCGCTGAACATCGATGCCGTTCCGATAGAGATTTCTTCCGATAAAAAAGAGGATATAAAACTTGTTGTTGAAAATTTAGAGGCAACTTTTGGGGCAATCGATTTAAGTCAGATATCGGATTTTGCGGAAGATATTGATTTTGAGGTGAATATCCCCGTTCTTGTAAAACCCGTTTCCGATTTAAAAGAGTTTTTTCTTTGCGTTTCAAAAAACATTTTTATGCTTGATTTAAACAAACTGACGGGAACACTCGGCGAGCAGTCTTTGACTTTACGAAAGATGTCGGGTGGTTCGATTGAGGCGGAATACACGAAAGACAAGCACATTAAGCCTGTCGGTGTCGTAACAGAGGGTTCTGCGGTTCTCGGACTCGGAAACATCGGTGCTTTTGCCGCTCTGCCCGTTATGGAGGGAAAATCGGTCTTATTTTCTTCTCTTGCGGGTTTAAGTGCAATCCCGATTTGCATTAAGGAGCAAATTTCAGACACCTTTGTCAAAATTGTCAAACTTATCGGAAACTCTTTTTCTGCAATCAATCTTGAAGATATAGCGGCACCACGCTGTTTCGGTATTGAAAAAGAGATTGTCAAAAATCTTGATATCCCCGTTTTTCACGACGATGCACACGGCACGTCCGTTGTTGTGCTTGCGGGAATTTATAATGCTTTAAAAGTCACGGGAAAAAGACTTGAAGATGTCAAAATAGTTATGTCGGGAGCGGGAGCGGCAGGCTATACGATTGCAAAACTTTTGCTTTTTGCGGGTGCAAAAAACCTTATTGTCTGCGACAGAGAGGGCGCTCTCGTCAGCGGAGGAAGTTACGAAAAACCGAACCATATTGAACTTTCAGCCCTGACAAACCCGAATGGCGAAACAGGTACGCTAAAAGAGGTAATTAAAAAGGCGGACGTTTTTATCGGCGTTTCGGCACCTAATTTGCTTGACGAAAACGACATAAAAAATATGGCGGAAAAGCCGATTGTGTTTGCTCTTGCTAATCCCACACCCGAAATCATGCCCGAGATTGCCGAAAGGGCGGGCGCAGAAGTTGTTGCAACGGGACGAAGCGATTTTAAAAACCAGATAAATAACTGTCTTGCATTCCCCGGCTTGTTTAAAGGTCTTTTGGAACACAACGTTAAAAAAGTAACTTCCGAGATAAAGGTAAACTGCGCAAAGGCTCTTGCTTCTGCCGTTTCGGAAGATAAATTGTCAAAAGATTATATCATTCCCGATGCACTTGATGAAAAGGTTGTGGATATAATTGCGGGGGCAGTGCGGGTTTAACCGCTTTTTGTTCTGATTTATTTTTGTCGGGTTTCAGCCAATCTACACTCTGTCGGGCTCGCAATGACGATAACCGTCTTTGCGAGGAACAAAGTGACGAAGCAATCCTTAAAACTGCAATCTAAAAAACCTGTCCGAAAGAACAGGTTTTAAAATTATATTATTTTATAATTTATTCTTTTTCCTGAGGAACTTCCTGTTCCGCATGAGCAATCGGATTCATCATATTTGTAAGCATAGCCATTGTTTTCGGGAAGTACCTCTGCAAAATGATGGTTCTCATTGCGATAACTTCAGGTTCTTTCGGCTGCAAACCGTTAATTGCGTTAGATTCCGCAACGGTTTCTTTTCTGCCTCTCTGCGGTTTTGATTCGGGGCTGTTGATGAAATATGAGATGAATTTTTCCTCAAAATCAGGGAACGCCTTTATAAATGCCGATTTTTCTTCTATGTATAACTTTCTGAATTCAGGCTGGCTTGCAATTACATCCTTCGGTTTTGCTTCAAGCAGATTTTCATCTTCTTGGAAATGAACGGCATCCTTGCTGTGACCGAGTTCGTGGTTGATAACAAAGTTATTAGTTTTACACATCAAATAGTCAAAGGTTCCGACAAATGCAGAATCTAAATCGTCTTCAAGCGGTAAAATTTCCTTAATGTTTGCATTAAGTGTCAAAAGCGTGTCTGCAGGCAGCGTGTCAAACAGAACGTCTGTTACCTCCTGGTTGGAGAAATTACGGTCTCTGCCGCCCATTAACATGAGCAGTGCCTTTGATTCCTCTTTTGCTTTGAATTTATCTGTATCGATTTGTGTTGTTTCACCTTTTGTATAATCCGTAACTTCAATGCCTGCCGCATTTTTTTCGATTTTATACTGATTTCCGTTAAGGGAAGAACGTGTAACCGTATCACTTTCCTTATCGTAAGTTCTGTCTATCGTTGATAAAACTTTACCGTCTTTATCGGTTATCTGGCAAAACATCTTTTTATGTTTTTCGTCTGCATCTGTTTCATAGACATAGTGCGTTTTTGTGCCGTCTAAGGAAACAAGATTTCTTTCCATTATAATAGAACCGTCTTCTCTTTTTGTTGTTTGGGCAATGATTTTTTTATTGCCCTCTGCATCAGTTTCGGTAATATCAAAAACTCCCATTAAATAGGGTGATTTTTTGTATTCTTCCGATTTTATCATTTTTCCGTTTTCGTCTTTGCTGACGGTGGTTACGGTAAGAATGGAGGAATTACGTCTGTCCAGAGGATTTCTCTGGATTATTTCCGTTTCCGTATTGTTTTCGTAATCTTTAATATATTTAATTCCGATAGTTTTGTTTTTTGCCGAAATTTCGGTAACTTCGGAGGAATCTAAAACGCCGTCCTCATTAAAATTATTTTTCGACATACGCATTACAACATCGCCTGTTTTCTTGTTGTTGTAAACGGCAACTTTTTCATTTTTAAATATTTTACTTAATGCTTCTTCGAGTTTTTCGGCTTTTTCTGAAGGTTCATAATGTTTCGGAACTTCAACCGTAATATTTGTCGTATTAAAATCGGCAGGCATGGAGCCCTTCGGTAAAACAATCTGCTGAGGTACATATATTTTGTTATCGGGTAACCATATCTGCGAACTTCTGATATCGGGAAGCTCTATGCTTTTTGTATTGTTTTCCTGATTAACTGCCTTTTGCTCTTTTGGTTTAACGGTTGTATTTGTCTGAACCTGACTGATTTGAATGTTGTTTGATATTTCCATAATGATTCCTTCCGAAAGGATTAACGCAAAAAATTTTATTTTTTGCTAATTTTTCTCGAATATTATACAACAAATATACAATTCTTTAAAATACAAATTATTAAAATAGTGACATTTTGTTATTTTTAGGGTTTAATATTTAACAATTAACAGTAAATACTTGAGGAAAAAATATGTTAGCAAGACGTGCTGCAAGAGAATTAACACTTATTCTTTTTTCACAACTGGAAGAAAATGTTAAACAATATAAAAAAGAAGATTTTAACAAGATAGTAATAGATTCGGTCAGAACACTTACAAATAACGCTTACGAGGATTTAAAACTTCAATCCTCATCGGTGGTTGAAATGATAGAATACATTGACGAGTATGAGTCAAACCACCCCACCAATCTGGCAAGACCTATTGAAAGCAACGATGTTCCCGTACCTATTCCGTTAACGTCCGATATGACGGGAAGATTAACCGCTATTGCCGATGTCTGCGAAAAGGCTTTTGCGGCGCTTGAAATAGCCGAAATGTCCGTTCTTGAAGAAAATTCCGACACAAAAACCTATATCAGAAAAATTACCGACTCTTATGTCAAAAACAAACAGGAGATAGACTCTACTATTCAAAGACTGTCTGTCGGCTGGGACTTCAGCAGACTTGTCAAAACGGACAAAGATATTTTGAGAATAGCAATTACCGAACTTTTAATGGTAAAAGAGGCTCCCGTAAAGGTTGTTATTGATGAGGCGGTTGAACTTGCAAAACGTTATTCGACAGAGGACAGCGCATCATTTATTAACGCTATTCTGGCAAAAGTAGTAAAAGAAAACGAACTTGATTAATTATGTTTGAATTTTTTAAAAAGAAAAATAATGCCGAACAGGAAAATCAGGCTGAACAAAAAGAAACGGAACTAAAGAACGAAACTTCGGAAAATGCCGAGAATACGGGATTTTCATTTTCTTTTGAAAGTCTGAAATCAACTATTGCAAATACGGCAAAAAACCTCGTTCAGAGTGTAACGGGTTCGGTAGAGGACAAAGAAGAATTTGACGAATTTGCGCTGGACGATATGGAAGAGCAGCTTATAAAGGCTGATGTCGGCGTGAATACTGCGGCTGAAATTACGGACAAACTCCGTGAAAAAAACACAAGATTGAAACCGTCAGAGATTAAAACCTTTTTGAAAAATGAATTTGACGAAATTATAAAAAGTGCGGGAAGCGAACATCTGACAATAAAAGACGGGCTGAATATTTATCTGATTACGGGTGTAAACGGCGCAGGTAAAACCACCTTGATAGCAAAACTTGCCTATCAGTTCAAACAGCAGGGCAAAAAGGTTTTGGTAGCGGCGGGCGACACGTTCAGAGCGGCTGCCGAAGAGCAACTTAACATCTGGTCAGAAAGAGCAGGTGCCGATATTGTCCGTAAAGACGGCATTGATGCGGCTGCAGTTACTTTTGACGCAATAAAAAAGGCGCAAAACGAAAATTATGACATCCTGCTGATTGATACGGCAGGCAGATTGCAGAATAAACATAATTTAATGGAAGAACTCAACAAGATTACGAATGTAATCAATAAACTTGCCCCCGATAATTTTACGGAAAGTCTGCTTGTAATTGATGCAAACACAGGTCAAAACGGACTTTCGCAGGCAAAAATTTTCAAAGAAGCCGCAAACCTTACGGGTATTGCTTTGACAAAACTTGACGGAAGCGCCAAAGGCGGTATTATTATTGCGATTGCAAAGGAACTTGCAATCCCCGTAAAATTAATCGGTGTCGGTGAAAAAATCACGGATTTGAAATACTTTAACGCACAAGACTTTACAAGAGCCTTGTTTGAATAACGGCGGTTAACCCGATGGAAAAAGAAATCAGAAAAGCGATAGGAAAAAATATAGCAAAATTCCGAAAACAAAAGGGATTATCACAAAAAGAACTTGCCGAAAAACTCGGCATAGGCTGTCCGAATGTCAGTTATATCGAAACGGGCAAATACGCTCCGAGGCTGAATACTTTAATCAAAATGGCGCAGATTTTCGATGCCGAAATGTATGAATTTTTTATTTTTGAAAGTCATATATCGAAAGAAAACGTTAAGGAAACCCTTTTAAAGATGATTAATAAAGACGAAATGCTTATGCGTCTTATGTACAGAATTTATCTTGCCATAAGAACGGATTATGCACCGAAAAACAAGAAGGACGATGTTCATATCAATCCGTAGTAATTTCGGTGATATTTGCACCAAATGGGATTGCCACGTAAGTAACGTAATACTTGATTACTGCGGCAAATCTACCTGACCGACCTGATTTCTTCCGTTTTCTTTTGCGGCATAAAGACCTTTGTCGGCAAATTCAATCATTTCCTGCGTTTCAAGACCGCACATTGGGTAGGTTGAAACACCAAGGCTTATTGTAACTTGCTTTTCCGTGTTTGCGGCAATTTTAAACGGTTTTGCGGCAATGGTTTTACAAATTTTATTCGCAATGAGTTTTGCTTCTTCAAAGGCAGTATCTTTAAGAATTATTGCCATTTCTTCACCGCCGTAACGGCAGACGATATCGGAACTTCTGACGTTACGTTTGAGAGTATGTGCAACACCTCTCAAAACGGCATCACCCGCCTGGTGTCCGTAAGTATCGTTGAATTTTTTAAAGAAGTCAATGTCTATCATTATGAGCGAAAAATTACGGTTGTATCTTCTGCAATCATCGATACAGAGTTTCATCTGCTCCTGGAAAAATCTGTGGTTATATAAGTCCGTCAAACCGTCTGTTGTTGCGAGTTTGTAGGTCAATTCAAAATCTCTCGATTTTAAAATGTATTTTGTAACGTAAACCGCAATAATTGCAAGAACTGCTGAAAGCACAGGCAGAACCGTCCATACCCAGACATTTGCAAATTGCATTATCAGTGTTGAAAAGACCAAATAAACCGCTAACAAAACAACGGAAACAACCGAAGCAACGGCAACCGATGAGCAATAGAAACAAACAAAAGCGATAATTCCCGCCAAAACAAGCGAAATAAGAACGTTTACTGCGGGAGAAGCGGGCTTAATAAACGAGTTATCAAGCAGGTTGTTGAACAGCGTTGCGTGAACTTCAACCCCCGGCATGTATTTTGATGTCGGAACACTCTTAATATCAGACAAGGAAAATACACTCGTTCCCAAAAATACGACTTTGTTTGTAAACGTATCGTCAGGCAGTTTGTCTTTGCCGTTTTCCATTGAGTCGATAACTTTCCACATCGGGATATATTTGAACTTTCTTGAATCTTCAAGACCCGTTTCGCCGTACCAGTTGAGCATTACGGGGCTAAAAGTATTGTAATTTCCGTGATTTTGATTAGTATATTTTAAAAACATTTTATAGGTCATATAGTCGTAATAACGGACACTGTCAGGTACATATTCATCGTTTTCAATTTTGTAAACGGGATAGCCGACCGTTAAGGTAATTCTTCTTGTGATACCGTCATCGTCTTTTGAAGTATTAATATGACCGACATTTTTTGTGTTGTTTAAAATTTGCGGAATAATTGCCCTGCAATTTTTATAAATCAGAAACTCAGTATTCTTTTCGACAGGTACGTTTTGGGGCATATAAGAAATGGCTTCGGGAAGTACGGGCGGTTTTCTTACCGCAAAATTCGTATCGTCAAAATTGATAGCCGTAAAAGCATTGTCGTATTTTGCAAAAGCCTGTCCCAATCTGTCATCGCTGTTTTTGTTGTTTCTCATTGAGTGAACAAACAATAAATCAAAGCCGACTACACTCGGATTTTGTGCTTCAACGTAGTCTAAAATCTGTGCATAAACATGTCGTGGAATAGGCCATTCGCCGTACTTGTTTATCACGTATTCATAACTTTCATCGTCAACGGTTATAATTCTGATATCGTCGGAAACTGTCTTTTTATCCGCAATAATTGACTGACGAATGTCAAAAGTCTTTAATTCCATTGCCTTTAAAAAGTTTCCGAAACTGCTTTTCAGCATTACGATTGAAAGTATTAACAAAACAAAAACAATAAGAAATGAGTATTTAAACAAAATCTTATTGTTTTTAATAAAATCTTTAATTTTTGAAATGTTCACTTATCTGTCCTTTAGTATTATGTAAATAGCCAAGCCACTTCATTATACTCGGGACAATCAAAATTTTCACCATTTTTTAAACATTCCATAACAAAACTTTGCGAATTACCCGCATTTGTTAAATACTGCAACAAACATTCTTCATTTAAACTCATTTTTTGTCTCCCGTCTGAACAAATATATTATTGCAAATTGTAAAGAGAATTTTATCGGACGAAATGATGAGATGTTGTGATTTTTTATAAACCCGTGGGTTAATTTTTGGATTTTCGGACTCAAAATCACAACCCGTCATTGAGAGGAGCGGATTTTGTGTAGGACGGAGTCCGAAGTAGCAAAAAGCAAAGTGAACGGCAACGCAGTGAAGCGACCTGTGGGCAGAGGCTGAAGGGCTTGCGAGGAGCAAGACCGTAACGCCGTTTATTGCGAACAGGTCAAGACAGTGAACAGGTGCTTTTTGTGAAACAAAAACCAAGACAGAAAACACGATTCCTGCGGAATGCTCCGACTCACTTCGTTCGTATCTAAACAAAAAATATATTTTTTGTTTACAAGCGTTTGCACCAAAAAGGATTGCCGCAAAATGCCGATGCATTTCTCGAAATAACATGATACAAAGTGTAAGTTAAAATAAAACCCGACGAAATTATATACCGCCCCTCCTCTTGAAAAATAAAATCTTTCGTGTTAAATTGTGTTTGCAGAGAACTTATGAAGGTGGTGAAAATTCATGCCCGAAATCAGAGTCGGTGAAAACGAAAATATCGAAATCGCTTTAAAAAGATTTAAGAAAAAAGTACAAAAAGCAGGTATTTTGTCTGAAATCAAAAAACGTGAAAGATATGAAAAACCGAGCATCAAAAGAAAAAGAAAATCTGAAGCCGCTCGCAAAAGACGTGTTTAATTAATAAATACAAATATTTAAAAATCCGCCCGAACTTTCAGGCGGATTTTTTTGTTTTCTAAATCTTTTTTTCACTACGCAACAGGCTTGCCTGCAACTTTTAATAACTGCTTGATTACCTTCGGCATCTGGCAGACAAACGAATAATTTCCCTTTGAAACGGAACACTTTTCACAAACACAATTAATTTCATAACATTCTTTTGCCTGTTCAGTCCAAGTCTGCGTAATCGAATTGGAAATTAATCCCTGATTTTGCGCACAATAAACATCACTGCTTAAATATTTGTCTGAACATACTTCTTGAAACATACCACACCCCGCTTTTCTTCTACACAAATATATATTATACTATGCAGCCCGACATTAAAATACATTATTTATAGGATTTTATGTATTCTTCAAGTTTGTTCAGAATTGCTTCATTATATCGGTTGTTTGTTTTTGTAAACGGAAAAACCTCTGTTTGCAACACTTTTGAAAATTCCGACGTTGTTTTTTGGATTAAATTTTTTGAAATTTCATCGGTTTTAACGCAAAGCGCAAAATGAGGCAAATTGTTGTAATTTATCCATTCCGCCATCTGCAAGTCGTTTTTCTGAACGGGGTGTCTTGAATCTATAAACTGTATTAAAGAAACAAGTTCTTTTCTGTTAAGCAGATATTCTTCGAGATTTTTTTGCCACTCTCTCTGCATTTTGTCGGAAACATTTGCATAGCCGTATCCGGGGAGGTCTGCAATAACAAATTCTTCGTTGATGCAAAATAAATTAATCAGCCTCGTTTTCCCAGGTTTGTTCGAGGTTTTTGCAAGCCCGTTATGATTAACAATTGCATTGATAAAAGAGGACTTTCCGACGTTGGAACGACCGATTAATGCAAATTCTGGCAAATGTAAATCTGGACAATCTTTAAGTGTCGGCGCACTTTTAAGAAATCTTGCGGATTTTATTTTCATTTAACTTTTTCTTTTTGTATAAAACACTCGTTAAAAGAGAATAAACCTTTTGATTGTTATAAACGTTAAACTGTATGCAGTTATCATCGATTTCGGTCTGAACAGGGCTTTCAACTTCCGTCGGTGCGGAAGTTTCTATATGCGAAACCTTGAAAATTTTATTATCCAAAATTTTTTTAGGCAAAGACCAAAATTCTTCAAAAGACTTTAATATACTCATACAAAAATGATACCAGAAACGGTATCATTTTCAAGTTATTTTTTAAAATCTAGTCTATTATAATGATAATTTAGGAACTGCTTTTAAGTTTTCTTCTTTGAGTTTCTGAAGATTTTCAAGATTTGCAGAGAGAGCGTTGAGTTCAGTTTCGAGAGATTTTTGCTGCATATCGAGTTGTCTGTCTTGGTATTCGAGAAGTTTAACACGGGGGTCAACAGAACTGTCAACATCGTTTGCCATAAGATTGGTAACTCTGCAAGCAATCATTTCTCTCTGGCTTGAAATAGACATCAACTGTTTATTAGTTTTTGATTGTTTGCTAAGCATTGATAATATGTTTAATTGTACGCAAGAAATACCCATCTTAATCTCTCTTTCATTCTCTCTACATTTATATAAAGTACCGAAACCATGTAAAATTGCCTTTTTTGACAAAAAAAGATATATTTTTCGTTACAAAACTTTACAATTTCTTCCGAAAAACTGAAAATTCGGGGTGATTTTTTTTAATGATGTGATAATATAAATTTTGTTAGCGGAGAAAAAATGCAGCAAAATATCTGTAAAATTTCAAAAATCGGTATCCCGAGGGCAATGTCTTATTATCACAATTACCCTTTCTATCACGGTTTTTTCAAAGAACTCGGCATAGAAATCGTTTTGTCTGATAAGACGACTTCAAAACTCATCAACGAGGGAACAAAGCATGTTGTTTCCGAAACCTGCCTGCCAATTAAGGTTTTTGTCGGACATGTTATTAATTTGCTCGATAAAGGTATTACAAATATTTTCATTCCGTCAATACAATCTATTGATTATAAAATTAATAATTGCAGTAAAATCAGAGGTCTGCCCGAAATTATCAGAAACGTTATAGACAGACCGTTTAATATGATTGAGCCGACACTTGATAAAACGGAAAAAATCGGTTTTTACGATTTTTGGAACTATACCGCCAATGCCGTTGGTGTTACGGATAAAAAACTTATTAAAAAGGCAATAGATGCAGGCTGGGAAAAATACGACAATTTTCTCGAAATGACAAAACTCGGCATTTCCTATCAGACGGCGCTTGAAAATGCACTTAACGGTGTTTTTGAAAACAGGCATTTACAGTCCGTTAAGCCTTTGTCCGTTGTAATTATGGCGCACGGCTATAATTTGTTTGACGAAAGAATTTCTTTAAATTTAATAAAGAAATTAGAAAAAATGAATGTAAAAGTTTACACGGCGCTCAATGTTTCAAAAGAAAATTCGATAAAATCAATCCATGAACTCGGCGAACTTATGTATTGGGCAAACGAAGCAGATTTAACGGGTGCTGCCGCATATTATCTTTTAAATAACAAGGTTGACGGTATTATTGCAATATCCGCTTTTGGCTGCGGCCCTGATTCCCTGATGGTTGATGAAATTTCCTACCACGCAAAAAAAGCAAATATGCCCATGATGAATTTAACCATTGACGAACACACGGGTGAAGCAGGTTTTGTTACAAGACTTGATGCGTTTATCGATATGCTTGTGAGAAAAAAACGGAAGGAAACTTTAATTAAAACCAAAATCAATTCTATTTCCGAAAACGAACAAAAAACCGAAGAAAAAAGACTCGGCTTTTCTAATCTTCATTAAATCCCAAAATTATGAACGAACACACAAACACACACTATAAATATACAGGAGTAATGCACATACATTCCGTACATTCGGACGGAAGCGGCGATGTTTGGCAGATTTCAAAAGCCGCCAAAGATACGGGGCTGGATTGGGTGCTTATTTCCGACCACGATAATTTTGATATCGAAGAAGGTATTTTTAACGGCGTAACCGTATTAAAGGGCGAGGAATTGTCGCCCGAGGTTTCAGACCATTATTTAGCCTTGGATATTGATAAATATTTGGATTTTCAAGACAGCCCGCAGAAAAACGTTGATTTGGTACATGAAATCGGCGGTTTTGGTTTTGCCGTTCACCCTGACGAATCCGAAAACCGAAAAAACAAATATCCGCCTATAAAATGGACGGATAAAAACGTTATCCCCGACGGTATTGAGATTTGGAACTGGTTTTCGCAGTGGGGCGATAATTTTGATACCACAAACGTTTTTACGACGGTTTATGCACATCTTTTCAGACACAGACTCGTCAAAAAACCGTATCGGCAAACTCTCGAATGGTGGGATGAACTGAATAAAAATTCCGATAAAATAATTCCCGCAATTGCAGGTACCGATGCACATGCACTTAAAGTCAGATACGTTCTTCCTCTGGTGATTTTTCCGTATAAGTCAATGTTTAAAACACTTTTGAATGAAATTTGTTTAAGAGAACCTTTGGCGGAAGATTTTGAAACGAGAAAAAGACAGATTTTAAATGCCGTTAAAACGGGTAAAAATATTATATTTAACAGAAGAATCGGTCAAAACCCGCCCGAATTTTTTATCTCTGACGGCAATACAACTGCTTTTTCGGGTGAAAACATATATTTGAATGAAAAAACGTATCTTTGTTTGAATTGTTATAAAAAATCTGATATAAAAGTTTATAAAGACGGAAAAGAATATATTTCTTTAAAAAGTCAGGAGAGCAGAATAAAAATTACCGAAACGGGCAAATACAGATTTGAAGCCGAGATAAACGGCTTCGGATATGCGTATTCAAACCCCGTAACAGTGCGGTAAGAGGGTTTAGGCTTGAGCAGTTTAACGGACAAAAAATTAAATAAAGACCGATATTCGCAGAGAGGAACCTCTATTGCCCAAAAAGACAGGCGTCTTGCATGGCCCAGAATGGGCAATATAAGTCTTTCAATGGAAGTAATTGCAAATACTCTCGGCGCAAAACCCGTTATTCCGCCCGCAAATACCAACGAAGCGCTTGAAATAGGTGTTAAAAACAGTATTGAGGGAATTTGCCTGCCCTATAAATTAAATCTTGCAAATTATATAATGGCGCTCGAAAAAGGTGCAAATACACTCATAATGTTTCAGGCTCCTGGGTCTTGCCGTTTCGGAAACTACACAAAAATGGCACAAAAAACCCTGCAAAAAATGGGCTATCATTTTGACATGGTCGTTTTTGACATGTATCAGAGCAAGATAAAACAGGCAATAGAGGCTCTCTGGCACGTTACCCGATGTATAAATCCGTATCGTTATTATAAGGCGTTCAGCATGGGTTTCAGTAAGGCCTTTGCCGTTGATACGGCAGAACGTCTGATGTTCTACACCAGACCAAGAGAAATTAACAGAGGCGATGCCGAAAACTGCTACAAAAAATGGTTCAAAATAATCGGCGATACCAATACAATCGGCGGATGCAGAAAACTGAAAAAGCAGATTATCGAAGATTTTGGAAAAATCCCGATTGATAAAAACAAGATTGTGCCAAAGGTTTATCTTTTGGGAGAATTTTTTGTTCTGCTTGACCCTTATACCAATCAGGATATAGAAAAAACTCTCGGAGAACTCGGAATAGAAGTCGAAAGACAGATTTTCTTTTCCGACTGGCTTGAACACGTTTTGAAACCGTCAATTTTTTACAGAAAAGAATCTCACAGAGAAAGATGTGTAAGGTTTGCAAAAGATTACATGAAACGTGCCATAGGCGGTGAATGTATTGAAACAGTAGGCGATACGGTCTATGCTGCAAAAAACGGTATTGATGGTATAATACATGTAATGCCTTTTACCTGTATGCCCGAAATTGTGGCGCAGAATATTTTGCCAAAGGTAAGCAAGAAAGAGGAAATACCTGTTTTAGAACTCGTTCTTGACGAGCAGACGGGCAAAACGGGCAATATCACAAGAATAGAGGCTTTTGCCGATTTGGTTATCAGAAAAAAACTGAGGAAAGAAAATGAAATCAAGAAATAATATGACCTTTGAAAGACTAAAATATTACAGACACCTGATAGGCGGTGCTTTCGGCTGTATTCAGAGCAGATTGTCAAAAACCCCGAAGCCGCTTTGTTTTTCGCTTATGGTAACGGCAAAATGCAACTGTAACTGTGATTTTTGTTTCTGGAAACATAAAAAAGAAAATGACGAAATGCCTCTTGAAGAAATACAGAGACTTTTGAGAGAAGCGGGCGAACTCGGTTATCTCGACTGTATTTTGTGGGGCGGCGAACCGCTTTTAAGACAGGATTTTGCAGAAATGTGCAAGGCTTCTCACGAAGCGGGTATGTACACTAAAATAGCCACAAACGGCTGGTTTTTGGAAGAAAATCCCGATTTTGCAAAATATACCGATTTGTCTTTTGTATCTCTTGATGCAATCGGCAAGGCGCATGATGATATCCGCCACATGCCCGGAATTTGCGACAGGGTTATGAGCGGTATTGAATATCACAAAATTCACTCACCCAAAATGAGAATTTATATCTGCTGTACGGTTTCCGCAAAGACCGATTTTGAACAGATAAAAGAAGTTGCGGAATACTGCAAAAAAGCCGATATTCTTTTGTATTTTACGGTTAACAAGTCAAATCAGGCGCTTGAAGAAGCACAAAACGTCAAAGAAACCGAACTTGAAACTTCGCAGCTTGCCGAAATCTTTGTCAAAATCAAGGAATTAAAAAAGCAGGGTTATCCGATTAGAAATTCCTATTATTTTATGGATTATATTATCGAAAAGAAAAATTATTACGAATGTCACTGGCCGAGATTGGCAACGGTTATCTACTCAAACGGCGAAATGCTCAGATGTTATGACAGAAAACCGTTTATCAGCGTAAAAGACAGACCGTTAAAAGAGGTAATCAAAGACCCGTTATTTGTCAGCACGGTTAACGAATGTAAGGATTGCAAACTTTCTTGCGTCGGCAATTATGCGCTTGATGCTTCGGGTTTATGGCGGCTTGAATGGCCCGCTATCAAATCTTTGATGGAAATTGCCATTACGTAATTGTATTTGATAATTTATCATGTAATAATAATTTTACCGATATTAATAAGTTATTAAGAGGAAGGTTATGAAAATATATAAAAAGATATTTGCGACAATGTTGATGATGACTTTTTGTTCTATTACGGCAGTTTTTGCCGCAGATGATATGGAAGAAAAAGTTATAAGAAACAGCGATGTTTTTGAAAACAATTACCAAAGCACAAAAGAAGATGTTTTCCAAAATATGAGCCCTACCGAAAGAATGTTTAACAAAAAGGAAAGTGCCGTTTCGGGTAACGTACTGCTTCAGCAGGGTTATGTTTTCAATTCGGCAGTAAGTTCTGCAACATCAACAGGTAAATTCGGCAGAGGCTACAAGTTAAGCATAGGCGAAAGAGTTAATGTTCACGTTTCGGGAGAATCCGTAGAAGTTATGTCGATGTCGGGCAATAACCTGCTCGCACCCTCCTCAACCGCAGAAGTAGGTTCAAACGGTACTATTTTTATTGCGGGAATCGGTTCGGTTCAGGCAGAGAACAGAACATTAGGCGCCGTTGAAGATGAAATCAATTCTCTTGCAAGAAGCAAATATCAGGATATGCAAATTAAATTATCTGTTGCGGGCGGAAGCGGTTTTTCAGTATTCGTTTACGGTGAAGTCGGCAGACCCGGTAAAGTTGCCGTTGGTAATAACTGCTCAATTTTAGATGCTTTAACTGCGGCAGGCGGAGTTAAGAAAACAGGTACTTTAAGAAATATCAAATATAACAAAACCGATGTTGACCTTTACAAATCTATATTTTTAGGTCAGACAAATAATATTATAGTTAAACCGAACGACATAATTTTCGTTGATAAAATCGGAACGGTCGCTGCGGTCAGAAACGGTGTTCAGGTTCCCGGTATTTACGAAATGAAACAGGGCGAAACCATTAAAAACCTTGTTCAGTATGCGGGCGGATTGCTTCCGACAACAGAAGCGGCAGAAATCACTCTTGTAGGTTTTGATGCAGTTCAGGGACAAAAAACCGCTAAAAATATCGCATGGAACAAAATGAAATCAACAAAACTTTCAAGCGGTGATACTCTTGAATTTAAAGAATTATACAACGGTGTTGAAAATACCGTTACAATTCAGGGTAACATTAAACACCCCTCAACTTATGCTTATAAAAAAGGAATGCGTTTGTCCGATATTTTAAAAAGCGAAGATGAACTTCTTGAAGAAACTTTCCTTACGCAAGCAGTTATCAGACGTATTTCAGGCAAGGATAACAAGGTAGAAACAATCCCCGTATTTTTGAAAGAATTTTTTGCGGGTCAGGTTAATCCCGCCTTGGAACCCCGAGATGTTATCAGCATTTACAAAAGCACAAGTTCTGCTTTTGTTGATGTATATGGTTGTATCGATACACCCAAACACATTCCTTATATGGACGGTATGACGCTGAAGGATATTCTTTCCGATATTACTTTTGTTGCCTCCGATGAACAAAATCAAAACGTTGATGCAACAACCGTTTTTGACGATAACTCAAACGTAAAAACCGTTTCATCGGTACAGAACAAAAAACTTTCTGCCGAAGATATTGCCGTTGAAATCACAACGGGCGGCGGACAAACCAGAAAATTCTATCTCTATGACATTATGGTAAACGGTGATGCAGTCAGAACTATTACTATTTCCCCCGAGGATAAAGTTTTCTTCAGAACGTTAAGAGATAACGAAACAATTAAAAAGGTTAAAATTTCGGGCTTTGTTAAAAACCCCAGAGTTTATTCCTTTATTAAAGGTCAAAAATTAAAAGACGTTATTGAAATGGCAGGCGGTCTTACGGAAGATGCCGATTTAAGAGGTATCGTGTTCAGAAGAAGTTCTCTTATGAACAAACAGGTAGTAATTGCCCGTGACAATATGGACAGAGATATTATGTTACTGACGGGCAGACTTGCATCGGGCTGGAAACAGGACGATTCAAGCCGTGAACAAAAAATGGCTACGATTAGCCAGTTGAAAAACAACAGTGACACGATGCTCAGTAAATATCAGGGACAAATTGCACTGAACATTAAGAATAACGATTTATCAAGAATAAAGAAAAACGATAATATTGAAGTTCAGGACGGCGACGATATTTATATTCCGAGAATGTCAAACTACGTAGGTATTATCGGCGAAGTTTACAACGAGCAGTCCTTTGTTTACAAAAAAGGCGCACATGCAAGATATTACGTAAAACAGGTCGGCGGATATACTCCCAATGCAAACAGATTCAGAGTCTATAAAGTAGGCGCAAACGGAAAAGCCAAAAAGATATTACGATATGCAAAAATTGAAAAAGGTGATACTATCGTCGTTCCGAGAAAAGTTGCAGGCAACGACTGGTTAACACCCGTTGTCCAAAGTTTACAGGGCATGGCAAGCGTATTTACTATGGTTTACGGTATCAGCAAGTGGTAGTTTAAAATGCACAATTTGCCTAATCGGATTTTAGTAACGGGCGGCGGCGGATATATTGGCAGTCATTGCGTTTTAGAATTATTGCAAAGAGGTAAAGATGTTATAGTATTTGATAATTTGTCAACGGGACATAAGGAAACCGTTGACGAATTGTCAAATTACGGTAATCTTGATTTTATCAGGGGTGATTTAAAAAACCAAACAGAAATTGACAGTGTTTTTGAACGATACAACATCACCTCTGTTCTTCATTTTGCAGCCTTATCGCAGGTTGGGGAAAGCATAAAATATCCCGAAAAGTATTATGAAAATAACGTTAAGGGAACGGAAAATCTTCTTTCCTCAATGGTTAAACACGGGGTTAAAAGGATTATTTTTTCCTCAACGGCATCTGTTTACGGCGAACCCGAAGAATTACCGATTAACGAGGAGCATAAAAAAAATCCCGTTAATCCTTACGGTAATACAAAACTGGCTATTGAAGAAATGCTTGACGATTACGATAAAAAATACGGGATAAAATCTGTCAGGTTAAGATATTTTAACGTAATCGGCGCCGATGAACAGGGCAGAACAGGCGAATGGCATGAACCCGAAACCCATTTAATTCCAAACCTTTTAAAATCGGCTGCGGAATCAGGCAGAGAATTTGAACTGTACGGAAACGATTATCCGACAAAAGACGGCACCTGCACAAGAGATTATATTTGTGTTCAGGATATAGTTAACGCACATCTTTTGGCGCTCGATTATTTGCTCGAAAAAAATGTAACGAATTATTTTAATCTGGGAACAAACAGCGGTTTTTCCGTAAAAGAGGTTTTGGACTTATGTTCCGAAGTTACGGGAAAACAGATAAAAGTAAAACTTTTGCCCAAAAGAGCGGGCGATGCCGTCTGTCTGGTTGCAGACAACAAAAAGGCGCAAGAGGTTTTGGGCTGGAAACCGCTTCACTCTTTGCGATTTGGAATTGAAACCGCTTACAGATGGAACGAAATTTTGTATAAAAAGATAAAAATATAATTATAGTAATTATTAATCTTTTTTATTATAATAAAGATAAATAAAAAAGGAGACATAAAAATGCCGCAAGAAAATGTTGTAGTCTACAATCCGTCGGAAGAACAGGAGGACGAACTCAATATAAACGTAAAGAAAATAGTAATGCTTTTCTGGAGCCGCAAAGATATTTTATTAAAGGTCTTTGTCGGTGTTCTTTTGTTTTTCATAATTCTGACGTTTATATTACCTAAAAAATATGTAGTATCGACAGATTTATACATAAATAAATTAAACAATTCAAACATTGCGGATATCAACCCTTATGTTCTGAACGAAACGTCGGGTTCTTTAGTTTCAATGGGTTCGGATAAAACGATGAACAACGAAATTGAATTAATGAAATCGGCTCTCGTTTTGGATAAAGTTATTCGTGATAACAATTTAAAATATAAAAAAGGAAAAAGAAAAGGTGAATATATCACTGCAAAATCCTTTTACGGCAAAGGTAAAAAGTTAAAAATCGAAAGCGTAAAAAATACAAACGTAATTTCGGTTTCTTACAAATCGGGCGACCCCGAATTATCCTATAACATTGTCGAATCTTTTATCAAAAATTATATCGAATTACATAAAGAGTTAAACACTATAAAAGCGCAAAAAGATAAAGAGTTAATTGAATCCGAATATCTTGAAGCAAAAGAGGCATTGATAGCAAAAATTTCTCAGTCAAAAGGTTTGCCCGTTGAATTTATGAGAGGGGATAACCGAATTATTACAATGTACGGTTATTCAAAATCAGCAGCAAATGCAATTAATAACATGCGCAGTCAATATCTTGCAGGTGCGGAATCAAGTATCGGTATCGATAAAGAAGCCGAAAAACTTAAAAAACTTGCGGCAAGACTCGAATGGGCTGATATGGTAGAACAGTTATCAGATACTTCCAAAGTAATTGTTTTAAATGAGCCCAGAAAATTATTACCTTCCGAAAACAATTCTCCGAAATTACTTATAAATATAATTATCGGTTGTATAGCAGGTTTTCTTGCGGCAATAATTGCGGTTGTTATTACAGATGTTAAAGATGAAAAACTTTCTTATTCCGCCGTTTCCGATAATATGTTTTTTGACGGTGAAAAGAATACAAATATCATAAAAACAAAAATTTTAAGTTACAGCCCTCAAAAAATATTAATTATTTTGCTTGCAAAAATGTCTGACGAAGCAATAAATCAATTGGCGGGAATGCAGAATGTTGAATTGGTTTATCCTTCTATGTCACAAGAGTTTATCGACAAAATTTCCTCATCGGATAAGATTATGATTGTTTCCAAAATAGCAGAAACCAAAAAAGAAACTTATCAGTTAATCAGAGAAATGATGAAGAACAAAAATAAGGAATTGT
>JAILHI010000051.1 GCA_024695865.1 Candidatus Gastranaerophilales bacterium | reverse complement strand
TTTGTAGGTGCAAGCAGATTTGGTAACAATTTTATCGCTTAACCAAATTAAATAAGATTTTATAATTAACTCTCAAACTTTCAAAATTTAAAACTCTCACACTCTCACACAATTTTTAGCCCGCATTAAGCGGGCTTTTTTTTCGCCCGAGCAGAGTGCGAAGTAAACACGTACGGCGGTGATGAAACGGCGGAAGTGTTTACGTAGGCACGTTTATTGCGAGGGCGGTAAGATTTTGCGTAGGACGCCGTGTGAGCGACAGCGAACCCAGTCCGAAGTAGCAAAAAGCAAAGTGAACGGCAACACAGTGAAGTGACGAAGCAATCCCTGAAACCGAAAGGGATTGCCACGAAAATCAAAGATTTTCTCGCAATGACATAATTTTCTGTCATTCTGAGGCGAAGCCGAAGAATCCAGCCGAACAAAATCTTATTATTGGTGCGAACGTTCCTTTTTGCACCCTGCTTACTTACTGCGGACAAGTAAGATTATAGTGTTAATCCGATTCTGAAACTAAATTGTTTGTAATAATATTATATTTTTTGAAAACAGGATTTTGTAAAACTTCCAGCAATTTTTCATGTTCAGGATGATTTTTACTGCAAATATTATATTTTTCTATTTCCTTACAAAACCGGCAATCATTTATATCTCTTACTTCCCACATAACAGGGTTTACTCCGATAGAATATGCCATTTCGACAAATTCGGGTAAATCCTTGTAATTTAAAGATGAAATAACAAAACTTACAAGAACATCATTTATTTTATTTTCTTTTTTTAGTTTGGCTAAATATTTTACATTTTCAATTACTCTGTTAAAATCAGAGCCTATTATGATTTTGTTATAGGTTTGCTCTGTTGCCGCATGTAAAGATACAATTACTATATCAAGTTTATCTGCTAAATTAAGTTTTTTTAAATGTTCTTCATCACATAATAATCCGTTTGTTAAAATCTGATATTTTAAATTCGGATATTTAACAGTTGTTTTTTTTAGAAGTTTTTTGCAAAACTCGCTGACGAAAACTTCTCCTGCTCCGTTAAGCATAAGTATTTTTGCCTCACGTAACATCGGAATATAAAAATTGTCTATTTTTTTTATATGTTTTTCTATAAATTCAGCTTCGTCAATAAGTTCTTTTAATAATGTTCCGCCTATTCTTTCCGTATTTATTAAATAATTATTCTTGTTATATAAATGCAGTTTTTTTAATAAAGAAAAGAATTGATATTTATATTTATTTAAGCGCAAATTATTTTTAGTAAAATAGGGATAAGCATATTTTATTTTATCTCTGCAAAACAAACAGATAATATTACAAGCGTTATCTATACACAAAGAAGCGTATTTCGGATATTTTGCCTGTTTAATTTGATTTTTATCAACAAAACACCATTGTTCCATACCGTAACACATGTCTAAATTGCATTTTGAGTATTTGTTTTCATAAATGTTTTTGCGAAATTTTTTCCATTTTTTTCCATTCCAAATTTCATCAAAAGATTGTTCCAAAACATTGCCCAAAATGTATTGGTTTGTATAAGCAGGGCAGCAGCAAAAGACATCACCGTTTTGTTCGACTGTAAAATATTCAAAAGGACGTAAACAAATTTTTGAATTTTTTATAATTTCACTTCTGATTTCCTTATTCATAATTATTTACACTCTTGTATTCAAAAATTTATTTACTTATTTTTTCTTATTCTTTTTGCTCTTTTTTTCCTTTACATCGGGCGTCGTTAACTTTTGGCATGCATAATTATATGCCTGCTCAATGTTGCTTCCCGCCGTTATCGAACTGAAATTTCTCTTGTCATAATCAACAAGCATTAATTCGTTTCTTCTGTTATAACCCTCAATAATCATCGGCTTAAAGGTTTTTTGCAAACAATCCATCTTTAAATAATACAGAGCATAATACAAATCATTGACACCGGGGTTATAATCTTCGTTATAAATTTTCATGCGTATTTCGGACGTATTGTTGGTTTTGTTGTATCTGATACTGTCTAAATCAATTTCCGTTCCGCCGTATGCACCTTCCGCATATACCGCAGCAGAAACAATTAACGCCGACATTATTCCGAAGATTATTTTTTTCATTATTCCTCCTTTTAAGCCAAAATTAAATCGGCTCCGTTTTCATTTTGTATTATCTTATATATTTTAACATTTTCCAAGTACCTTTTGTCAAAATGTAAAGTATCGACAGAAGTTATTATTGTCTGATGTTTTTCCTCAATGCCGTTCAGCAGATACGTTTGTCTGATATCGTCAAGTTCCGCAAGAACATCGTCAAGTAATAAAATTGCGTTGTAACCCGTCTTTGCTTTTATTAAGTCTGTTTCGGCGAGTTTCAGCGCCAAAACGATTGTCCTTTGCTGACCCTGAGATGCAAACTTTTTCGCATCGGCATTATCGATAAAAAATGAGATATCATCTCGGTGCGGGCCTATAACCGATTGCGCTCTGATGATTTCTTCAGCCTTTTTTTCTTCAAGTTTTTCATGAAAAATTTCAGCAATTTTTAAACTTGTATATTCCGAAACGTCCTCAACATCTACCGTATCAATTATCGATGATTCGTAAAAAATCGACAGGGTTTCCTTAACCGAGATATATGAATGTTTTAATTTCGCATATTTTAAAAGTTCTTTCAGAAAATTCAGCCTTAACAAAATGATGTTGCTGCCAGTGATGGCAAGCTGCTCGTTCCAAACATCAAGTAGTGTCTTGTCGGCGTTAATATTGCCCGCAAGAGTTTTAAGCAGATTGTTCTTCTGCGTTCTTATTTTATTGTATTTTGAAATTCTGTCGGCATGTGCGGGATAAAGAGATGAAACTGCCTCATCAAGCCATGAACGTCTGTCGTCGGGGTTTCCCCGTAAAAGCGCTAAATCACTCGTTGAAAAACATACCGAAAAAATGTTTGAAAGATATTCCGAACTCTTGTTTTTTTTGATTTCGTTTACTTTTAAAAGTTTCTTTTTGGGCGGATTAATCGTAACTTCAAGAGTCGTTTCCGTCTGATTTTTGGTAAAATGTCCCTTTATATGTGCAAAATCCTGTCCCCATTTTATTAACTCGCTGTCCTGTTTTGCCTTTATGGTTTTGAGAGAGGATAAAAAACAGATTGCTTCAAGCAGATTGGTCTTGCCCTGTGCGTTTTTTCCCGTCAGCAAAATCTTATCCGCATCAAAATTTAAGTCAAGTTCGGAATAATTCCTGAAATTTATGAGTTTAATCGAATCAATCTGCATTTTTGGTTTGTTTTATTTTTTCTTTTTGGTGATTTTCCTTACGGCTTTCTTTATTTTTCTGAGAATGCCGCCCTCCATTATCGGCTTTAAATCGGGATAATCTTTGCTCAAAAGGTTTATTTCCTCCTCGCTCATTTTTGTCGAACGAAGCGATTTTACCATCTTATTATGGTATTCTTCCTTGTATTGAGGTTTTATCATTGTGTAATAGTAAAGGATATTGTGCACCTTATATCTTAAAAAGTCCAAATGGAATTTTTCCCAGTTGCCCGTTTCTTTAAGTATATTTTCAACAATATCGTAAATTTTTATGTGGTCAAACATTCTCGTATCGTTGTCCGAAAGAATTGAGCCTTCTCTTGAATGTCTGTAAACATAAAGTTTTTCACGTATAAAATATATTCTCTTTGCCGTAAACAGCGATTTAAAGATAACCTTATGGTCTTCAAAATCAAGTCCTTCCGCAAATTCTATATTGTTTTCGTCAAAAAGTTTTTTGCGGTATAACTTGTTCCAAACGCACATTGGGTATGAAAACGGCGATATATCGTCTTTATTGAAGATTTTGTTATCCAAAAAATCGGGGAAGTTTGAGTTCTGAAAGTACAAAAAGCCCTCGTGTTTTTTGGTTTTATCGTTATAAACATCAGGTGTAAACATAACAATATCAAGGTCTTTTTCCTGAAGCAGAGTGTAGAGCCTTTCGTACATATTGGGCAAAATCCAGTCGTCAGGGTCAACAAAGCCTATACATTCACCCGTTGCAATTCTGAGTCCGTCGTTACGTGCAGCCCCCGTTCCGCCGTTCTTTTTGTGGATAACCTTTATTCTTTCGTCTTTTTCCTTGTATTCGTCAAGAATTTTTCCGCTCTCGTCCGTAGAACCGTCATCAATGCAGATTATTTCAATATCGCTCAGGGTCTGACCGATTACACTGTCCAAAGATTGCCTTAAATACGGCGCTACATTATATACGGGCAAAATTACCGACACTTTCGGTTGGTGCATAATTGTTCCCTTTTCCTCTTGCTTTTCTTCTTCTGTATTTTCTAAATTTGTTGTCGTTTCACTTATTTTTTTTTTATAGTTTTCAGAAATTTTTCTGTAATTTTCTTCCTGTAACTTTATCTGATTTTCAAGTAAATCCTTGTAATATTGCTGATTTTCATCGAGTTCTTCGCTCATCTTTTTGGCAAGATTTACCTTTTCTTCCTCAACATTTTGAATAAATTGATTGGACAATTTGTTTTTTGTTTTTTCTATTGCAAGTTTTGAAAGATTTTTTTGGCGCTGAATCTGTTTTTCTTCTTCTGCGCTGCGTGAGATACATTCTTTTTCAAAAGCATTTACCTTTGCTTCGTATTCCTGCCAGCGTTGTTTTTCGTCCTCTAATATCTTTTGCTGTAAATCATTCAGTTCCTGTTGACGTTTTCGGGTTTCTTCCTTAAAATCTTCCCACGCTTTTTCAAGTTCCGCCCATTTTGCTTTTTCGTCCTCTAAAATTCTGTCCTGTAAGGCTTCCAAATCGAATTTTTTTCTTAAATTTTCTTCTTCAAGTTCTTGAAACTGAAGATATTTTTTCTGTAAATTATCATACTGTTCCGAATAAAACTCTCTTGCTTTTTTTACATATGCTTCACCGATGGTTTCCTGATTAGAAAAATATTTAAAAACATCGTCATATTTTCTCGTTCTTATTTCACAAAAGTGCGGATAATACGGGCTTTTCAGCAGACTTTCTTCCATATTCGAGATGTCTATGGTTCTGAAAAACTTTTGCATTCTGAAAAAGTATTCTTTTTGATATCGGCTGTCTATTATCAAAAATCTGTAATAAATATCGTGTATAATCCAGCAGATAAATTCCGATTTATAGTCTTTGAAATAGGTTTGTCTTTTGAGAACATCGTAGGTATAAGACATCATATCTATTCGGTCTTTTACGTTTTTGTCCGTTCTTGTCATAGTGGAAGTTTGGTTATTAATGCGGTAATTATATAAATAATCTTCCACAAAAACGGCTTTTTTAGCCTTTGTAAAGGTTTCAAAAAAATACGGCATATCTTCGTAAATGAAGCCCTCTTTAAAGGCTGCGCCGATGTTTTGCAAAAACTCTCTTTTATAAAGTTTGTTCCAGACAGAAACGTTGATTTGAGTGATAAAACTTTTTGTGTCCTGATGCGTAAACACTCTTGTTATGTTATTTTCGTCAAAACATTTTAGTTCAAAATAATCATCGTTTTTGTAATTTTTAACCTTGTCGTCAAAAACTTTTGCCCTGCACATCGCAATATCTGCTTTGCTTTTAACGGCTTCGCAATACAGTCTGTCGAACATGTTTTCTTCGGCAAAATCGTCTGCATCAACAAAACCGATGTATTCTCCGGCGGCGATTTTAATGCCTTCGTTGCGGGCATGAGATTGTCCGTTTGTTGTTTCAAGATTTATAATTTTTATTCTTTTGTCTTTTTTTGCGTGTTCCTGCAAAATTTTCAGGGATTTATCACGGGAATTGTCATTTATACAGATAATTTCGATATCTTTCAACGATTGATTTTCAACCGATTTTAACGCTTCCTCGAGGTACAAATCGGCATTGTAAACCGGAATTATTACGGATACTTTTATGTTTTCTTTTTTGCTCATTATCCTTTTCTCCGTTCTAATTCAGACTGTAATCTTTTTTCATAGGCATCCTTCAGCAGCGCCTCCTGAGCCTTTAAATTACGTTCGTGTTCTGTTTTTATTTCGTTTATTATGTTTTCGTAGAAAGTCTGAACCTTGTAATTTGATGCTTTCATTTCGCTCTCAAGTTCCTGTTTCGTCTGTTTTGCTTTGACGTAGGTGTCTGTCAGGGTTCCCGTAAAGTCCTCATATTTCATGTTTATACAGTTTTGATATTCTTTGAAACAGTAGCATTTCGAAAGTTCTTCCATATCAACGCCGTTCAAATCGAGATTTTTAAACATTTTCTTCATAAGGAAGAAGAACTCTTTGCGGTAACGGGTTTCAACAAGTGTGTAGCGGTGGAACAAATCGTCAATTATCCACGCTGCAACATTTGTTTTAATCTCATCGAAATACGGCAGTTCTTTGAACATTTCATAGGTCAGCGCAACCATTTCCACCCTGTCTAAAACTTTGTTTCCGACTTTTGACATTGTAGAGCCGCTGCGGTTAATTCTGTAAAAATACCCGTAATCTCTTATCAGACTTATTCTTTCCGCTTTAAACCACGCATCATAAAAGAAAGGCATATCTTCGTAGATAAAATATTCGGGAAATCTGATTTTATTTTTATTCATAAAATCCGTGCGGTAGATTTTGTTCCAAAGGGCGACATTTATGCTTCCCGTCAAAAGTTTTTTGGTGTCCTTATGGCTGAAAACTTTGTTATCAAAATCTGCGGGGATTAAACTCATATTGTAATAAGTATTTTGAAAATCGCATTTTTGAAGCAGTTCGTTGTAAAGTGCCGCTGCACAAAAAGAGATATCCGAATTGTTTTTTTCTGCATTTTCATACAGTTTTTCAAACATATCGGGTTCAACCCAATCGTCGCCGTCAACAAAACCGATATACTTCCCTTTTGCAATATCCATACCTCTGTTTCGGGCATAAGCCTGTCCCTTGCTTTCTTCGTAAGAAAGAACGGTTATCCGCTCGTTTTTTTCGGCATATTCCTGTGCCGTTGCCAGAGAGTAATCCGTAGAACCGTCATTTACACAGATTAACTCTATTTCGGACAGGGTTTGATTTAAAACACTTTCAATAGCGGTGCGCATGTATAACTCAACGTTATACAAGGACATAATGACAGAAACTTTTATATTTTTACCGCTTTTATTTTTCGTCATTTTACCGCATCTTCCCAATCTTCAAGTTCGGTGTACATAAACGGAAAATTAAATTTAATTCTTAACCAGTAAATAGCAATATACATTCTGTTGTTGTCATACCACCAGTCAAAGAGTTTAGGTCTTTTCTTTATACAAAAGTGGTGTTTGCCCCATTTGAAAGTGTAAACTTTGGGGTTCATGTGCAAAATTTCCATAATTTTGTGTTTGCATCTTTCGATAAAAAACTCTTTTTGATACTGGAAATAGTCGTTTTCACGCACCAACCGTATGTTGCGGTAGGTGTAAGGGTATCTTTCTTTGAATTTTTCATCTTCAAGCGTGTTGTTATCGATATTTAGCCAAAAAGCCCGCCATCTGTCGTAATAATACTTTTTGTACTTGTTTTGGATAACCTGATAACGATAGCGCATATCCTTGAATTTTTTTCTGAGGAAAAATGCCTTAACTTCGTCAAAATAAGGGGTTTTTCGGAGGTTTGTCAGCATTTTGTTGACAACATAAAAAATGTCGGTGAAATTCTTGTCGCCCTTTGCGACGATTGAGTTTGCACGATTTACACGGTAGTAATACAAAAAGTCACGAACGAGGGTTACTCTTTCCATATCAAAATATATGTCGGTAAAGAACGGCCCGTCCTCAAATATGTAGCCGTCGGGAAATCTTGCCTGTTTTTCTTCCAGAAAACTTCTTAAATACAATTTGTTCCATGCCATTACGCAAAAATCCTGAAAGAATTCCTTTGTGTCAAAATGCGTAAAAACCCTGTTATCAAGAGTTTTCGGAAAATATCCGAGTGTATAATAGGGGTCGTCATCAAAAGTAATTCCCGTTGTGTCGTCAAGTTTATGAACCGCACAGATAACCATTTGCGACTGAAACTGTTCCGCATTGTAATACATCAGTTCGTATGTCGTGGGTTCGATATAATCATCGGAATCCACAAAACCTATGTATTTTCCTCTTGCATAAGGCATACCCGTGTTTCTTGCCGCAGAAAGACCGCCGTTTTCACGGTTTATGATTTTTATTCTGTCGTCTTTTTTGGCATATTCCTGCAAAATTTTGTCGGAACCGTCCGTAGAACCGTCATTTACGCAAATAATCTCAATATCTTTAAGTGTTTGCGCAATTATGCTGTCCAAACACTGTGCCAGATATTTTTTTACGTTATATACAGGCACTATAACCGATACTTTAATTTCCGTTTCAGCCATTAAGCACCTGTTTCCTTATTGTTGTCTGAATTTTTGAGTTCTTCTTCTTTTGCCCTGCATTTTTCATAAGTTGTATCGGGCTGAATTATTAAGTCCTGCCTGCCTAGAGTTTTATTAATTCTGTTTTTGATTTTCCTTTGCAGAGTTTTTAAGTTTCTGTCTGTGGCTTCGTGTAAATTTATAAGTTTTTTAAACGGTTTTATTTTGTTTTCGTAATAATCCAAAAACAGCTTTAATTCTACTTCGTTTCTTTTTGCGGCCTCGTCCATTTCGGCATATAATTCCGCTTTCATATCGTTTTTGCCGTGTTCGTAACCCTGCTGATAGCCATCGTCAAAAGCGTGTTTATAGGCTTCCTGTTTTGCTTTTTCGATTTCTTCGTAAAAATATTGTGCCTGAACTTCAAGTTTTTGTCTTACAACATCATCGTGCCAAGCCATAACATCTGCTTTTCCGTTTTCATAAGAATCATGGCTGCGTTTTTCCATTTCGTTCCAAAACCAGTTCTTTTGTTCGTCCAGTTTGTTCTGAAGATTTTTCTTGTGCCATTCGTCTTTTTCGTACAGTCTTTCGCCGATTTCCCTCTGTTTTTCTCTTTCGGAATCGTTTTTTATTGTTGTTATCTGAAGTTCATATCCGTCGCAAAGGGATTTTATCCGGTTTTCATATCCGTCATGGATTGATTTAATCTGATTTTCGTAGGCTTCACGGAGAGATTTTATCTGGTTTTCGTACGCTTCGACAAGAGCGGTTTTTTGGTTTTCGTAAGCGGCTTTCAGAGTTTCTTCTTTTTGGTTGTTGATTTTCAGATTATTTAATTCGATTTTTTTAATTTCTTCTTCGTAACTTGCTTTCAGATTTTCAATAACTTCTTCATAAGCGTTTCTTACAACTTCCGTCTGAAGTCTGATTGCATCTTCAAAAAATTTTTTTAAGTTGTCTGTTTTGGATTGGATTAACTCTTTCATCTGCTCGGACTGCATAGACGACATAAACTTTAAAGTTTTGTCGTTTTGCATAACTTTTTCATCAACACATTTGATATATTCGTAAATATCCGAAACAGTGTTGTTGTCTATATTTTCATTTTTTTTCATATTTTCTCCGAAAACCATTTCTTTTAACTTCAATTTTATAATATTTCAGCCGAAAAAACAATAACCGTAAAATTTTAATAGCAATTATTTGTCTGTTATCACAAAAATAGTTATAAATCTTTATGTCTATTGTCATTGCGAGTGAACAAAGTGAACGTGGCAATCCCATTCTGCTTTCGGGATTACTTCGTCACTACGCTCCTCGTGATGACGTTTTTAGTTTAGTTGTAACTTATGGATAAATTTAATTATTCAAGTATTCAGATGATGGATTGTGATAAAATTAAAGTTATTATAACTTATGCCGACATGTCGTGTGAGGTCAATGGCAAAATGGACGCAACGTACGAATATCAAAGCACAATTGAAGATGATGCGCTTAAAAAAGTCGGGATGGAACTTATGTTTCTCACCCCCGAAAAAATGACGCATACAGAGGGCATTACTGCGGTTGAACTTGCAAAACTGCTCGATATTCCTACGGAAATCGTTAAACAAAAACTGAAAATTTTATATGATAAAGATATAGTGAGAGTTATCGGCATTAATCCTAAACTTTGGAAATTTGACGAATATAATTTTCAGAGAATGGACGAAGATGATGAAGTGTACAGGCTTCTCTGCTGTTTTGACGATGTCGATTTTGACAGGTATTTTAATTATTGATTTTTTGTGGATTTCGGGTTGAGTGAAACCCGACAAGTTCATTGTATTGGTGCAAACGTTCCTTTTTGCACCCTACTTACTTACTATTTTTGAAAAGGATTGCCACAAAATGCTGACGCATTTTTCGCAATGACGGCATACGTCTTTGCGAGCGTAGCGAAGCAATCCCTGAAACTGAAAGTTGTAGGGTGGATTTTAGTCTACCGCAAAATCTATTCCCTACTTTTCCGATTTTTCCGCAATTTTCGTAAGAATTAACGGATAAAAATAAGTCAGAAATAGTGACGATACAAACGTTGCAAGAAACATTGAAACCCGTTCGGGTAAGTATAAATTAAGCCAATTTACCCCGAAAGAGCCAAAAGAAAGCATACAGGTCATTCCGATACCGTATCGTATTAATTTGTCCTCAACGGAACCCTTTGAACCGTCAAAATTTAAAAATCTCTTGTTTAAAAACCAGCCGATAAAAGTCCCCAAAATCAGTCCAATCTTGGGAAATGCGTATAATCTCATCTTTGCTGGGTCAACAATTACTTTTCCGTTTAGAAAATCCAGCGGATATGGTTTTACGTATTCGTAAACAAGCAGCATCAAAACGGCACAAATAACACAGGATAAAATAATTATATCTCTGTTTTTTCCTTTTTCTTCCCATTTTATCATTCTGTCGATTATAAAAAGTAAAACAAGAGCAACGGCATAAGCAGCCAAAACGTCCTGCGGGGTATGAACACCCGCATAATTTCTCGAAAAACCAATCAAAAGAATCAGCAAAACCGCCAAAACCGTGATAAATTTGTTTTTAAAGCAGTAAGCAAGTGCGCCCCATACCGATATTGCCGTCTGTGAATGTCCGCTCGGAAAAGAATAACCGCCTGCCATTTTAAAGGCACTTTCTATCGGGTGAACTCTGCTATCCAATATCCACGGGCGATATATGCAAAAAGTGCTTTTTAAAAACTCGCAGAAAAACGTTCCCAAGCCCCAGTTCCATAACATAAAGGTTCCGAATCTGGTATTAATGCACCAATAAACCAGCGCTATTGCCGCCATAGGAATAATAATTTCCCCGAAGGCCGTTACCGACATGAAAAAATTATCAAGCACCCCGCCCGAAAGTTCTCTTATGTTCTGTAACCACAGCAAATATTCTATTTGAGGTTGTAAAAATGCGTTTACCACTTAATTTTTCTCTTTAATCGTAATAGTCAAAAACAATATGACCGATTTTAACTTCATCGCCGTCTTTAATGCCTGCCTGTTTCAGAGCCTCAAAAACACCCATTCCCGTGATAATATTCTGAAAACGGTTTATTTGCTCCAGATTTTGAGAATCGGTTACGTTTGCAAGTCTGAAAAGTTTTCCGCCTTCTACGACAAATTCATTTTTTCCCGTTTTATATACCGCAAAAGCGCTGTCGTCGTTATCGTAAGCGCCTGTGTCCTCATGGGTTACGATTTCGGTTTCGGGTTTTTCAATTTCATCAACTTTTTGGTAAATAAAATTCAAAAAGTCCTGTAAATTTTCCTTTGTTGCCGCAGATATTGCAAAAATGTCGTCTGCATATTGCTTAAATTCTTCTTTCATTTTCAGAACAAATTCGGCATCAACGGCATCAATCTTATTAAGAGCGACAACCTGATAGGTTTTTGCAAGCCGTTCATCGTGTTTTGCAAGTTCGTTGTTAATCGTCAGAAAGTTCTGAACAGGGTTTTCCGAAGTTAAATCGACAAGATGGATTAAAAATCTGCATCTCTCAACGTGACGCAAAAACTCATGTCCCAAGCCTATTCCCTCAGAAGCGCCCTCAACAAGCCCGGGGATATCGGCAACAACAAAACCGTCGCCCGTGGGTTTTCGCACAACGCCCAAATTAGGAACGATTGTCGTAAAAGGGTAATCGGCAATTTTCGGTTTTGCGGAACTTATAACGCTGATTAAAGTCGATTTTCCCGCATTTGGCATGCCGAGAAGTCCGATATCCGCAAGAAGTTTTAATTCAAGTTCAAGATGTCTTTCAACCCCCGGTTCCCCCGGTTCGCAAAACTGAGGCGCTCTTTTCTGCGGTGTGGCAAATCTTGTGTTTCCTCTGCCGCCCCGACCGCCTTTTGCGACCATTACGGTCTGTTCAGCCTCTTTTAAATCCGCAATTATCTTGTTTGTGTCTAAATCTCTTACAACCGTTCCGACAGGCACTCTGATATACAAATCTTTTCCGCAGGCGCCATGCTGACTTTTTCCTCTGCCGTTTTCCCCGTTTTCCGACTTAAAAACCGACTGAAACGTAAAATCCATCAGAGTTGTCATATCTTCAACGGCGATAAGATAAATATCCCCGCCGTTTCCTCCGTCGCCGCCCGCAGGCCCGCCCTTGTCAACGTATTTTTCTCTGCGCCAGGCAACCATGCCGTTTCCGCCCTTGCCCGACAATAATTTTATTTTTGCTTTATCTATAAATCCTGCCATTTTTTCCGCTTTTTCTGTTTTTCATAATTATAACGTAAAAATATTTTTTAGGTATTTTATACTTGCTCTTGACAAAATATAGACAATCGTCTATAATAAAAATATGAGCACCCAAAAACAAAAAGAATTTTTGGAAAACCTTAAACAACGCTACGGAAAAGACTTTTTGCCGAGTTTTGAAAATATTGCAAAAGATTTGGGTTTCAAACATAAAAACTCGGTCTGGCAGTATTTTAACAAACTTAAAACAGAAAATCTTATTATAGAAGAAAACAAACGTTTTCGGCTCAATAAAAATCTTTTCGGGGCAAGGTTACTGCTTTCCCCCGTCCGTGCGGGGTTTGCATCGGCGGGTGAAGATTACGTCGAAAAACGGGTGTCGCTCGATGAACAGTTTCATATAGACAACCCCTCTACTTTTTTGTTTACTGTCATAGGTGATTCTATGATTGATTTGGGTATTTTTGAAGGTGATACCGTCATCATTAAAAAATCTTCCGAAGCAAAAAGCGGCGACATCGTTCTCGCTTTTATCGACGGCGGCTATACCCTTAAGGTTTTCAGAAAAAAAAATTCTGAAGTCTGGCTTGAGCCTGCCAATTCCCATTATCCGATACTGAAACCGAAAGAAACTCTCGAAATCTTCGGAACGGTTCAGGGTATCGTCAGAAAAATAAAAGCGGACTAACCCCCAATACGTCCGCTTTTTTCGGAGTTTTGCCATGAGAAAAATACTTGCACTTGCCGATTGCAACAACTTTTTTGTATCCTGCGAAATTTTGAAAAACCCTGCCTTAAAAGGTTTGCCCGTCTGTGTTTTGAGTAACTGCGACGGCTGTGTTATTTCCCGTTCAAACGAGGCTAAAAAAATCGGTATTCCTATGGGTATGCCGCTGTTTAAAGCCAAAAAAGAGTTTCCGGATGCAATATATTTATCAAGCGATTTTAAACTTTATCACCAAATATCAAAACGTTTTCAGGCTATTTTGAAAGATTTTGCCCCAAATGTAGAGGTCTGCTCAATAGACGAGGCATTTTTAGAGGTAACGGAATTATACAAATTATACAATCTGAACGGATATGATGAACTTGCCGAATTTTTGCACAAAAAAATAAAGCGTGAACTCGGAATACCCGTTTCCATTGGCATTTCTACCTCAAAATTTTTGTGTAAACTAGCGACTGACAAAGCCAAAAAGGCTGATTTTTACTACTTTCTGCCCTTTGAAAAAATAAAAGAAGAAATTGATGATTATAAAATCGAGGATATTTGGGGTATCGGAAGAAATACTGCTGCTTTTTTGCGGGCCTACGGAATTTTTACGGCAGGCGATATTCTCAAAAAAGATAAATCCTTTTTTGAATATTTTATGGGAAAAAGGGGGCTGGAATTAAAATTCGGTTTAGAGGGCGAAAATGTTCTGCCTGTGATTACCGAAGAACATAAGCCGAAATCAATTCAGAAAACGGCTTCTTTTCCGAAAGTTACGAATAACAAAAAATTTTTGGAAAAATCGGTTTTAAACCATTTGCACAATGCCTGCCGAAAAATGCGAAGATATAACCTCTCTGCAACTGAACTGACCGTTATGCTCAGAACAAAAGATTTCAGAATAATTACCGCCTCATCGGTTATAAACCCCTGTACAAGTTCGGAATTTATTCTGAATAAAATGGCGGTGTCTTTACTTAATAAAATTTATTCGGAATATATTTTGTTTCGTTCATCGGGGGTTTATGTCAGCGGTCTGAAAGACAGTGAATATATGCAAAAAGACTTTTTTTTCAATAATGAAAGATTTGAAAAATTATCGGCAATTACGGACAAACTTGAACAAAAATACGGGAAAAACTGTCTGAAAATCGGTGTTTGAAACCGAACGGGATTGTCACAAAATGCTTGTGTATTTCTCATAATAACGTAAACGTCTGTCATTGCGAGCGAAGCGTGGTAATCCAGCAGATTTGAAATTTATAAGAAAACCAAGAAATAAAATAATCAAGAGCGTTTTTGCTTTTCCAATCTCAATATCGGCAATATACTTTTTTTGTACCCATTCTTTTTTCTTTTCTTTCGAGGAAAAGAAAAAAGAACGTGTACCCCAAGAAAAAAGCGGTTTTTGTTTAGGACGCCGTGTGAGCGATAGCGAACCCAGTCCGAAGAAACGGCGAAATAGTGAACGA